>CAZGGT010000220.1:0-1790 GCA_964525335.1 uncultured Nitratifractor sp.
ATGGTGGAAGTGAGGGGAATCGAACCCCTGTCCTGAAACAGCCAGGACCGTGACTCTACATGCTTAGTCGGTGTCGTTGAAATCTCGTCCTGCCTCGCACGGCACCCAGAGCTGCGCAGGACCAGCCTCGAAGATTCGTCGGCGGACGAGGCACTCCGCCGATATAGCCGTCGGGAGTCGACGCCTCGAACCCGGCTGAGACGGCATCGCCGGTGAGACGGCCCCTAAAAAGGGTTAGAACTTACGCTGCGTGAGCGTAAGCGGGGCGGTAATCGGTATTGTTTGCGTTTATTTCGCTGTTGGGCTTGATCACGGAGTGGCCCGCTCCGACATGCACACGGCCCCGACTGCTCCAGTCGAAACCAAGTCACTCCCATCGGGAAGTGTGTAAACGACGCTCTGTCGTTACGGGGGCATCATAACAGAGGAACGTTTCCCTGTCAAGGGACCCAGGTCGCATCCAGGAGAAGGCTCGTGTGATCCATCCTGCCGGGATCAGCTGAAGGCTTTCCGCTTTTCGCTTTCCTCTCAGACGCCAAACCGTGACGGTATCCGAGCTGACCGTGGGTTGCATTGGCGTGTGCCGCGGGGTTATCCCTTGAAGGTGTTCCAGAGCATCCCCAGGGCGAAAAAGGCGAGAATGGCCGCGCTGGCGACGGAGAAGAGGGTGACGACGCGCTGGGAGAAGAGGTGCTTGGTCTTGTGGATCGCCAGGGGCATGAGGGTGATCCAGCAGAGGATGGCGCTCAGGAGTCCCAGGACCGTGAAGAGGGGGTCGAGGTTTTTGGCGGCGATGTAGGCGGAGACGCTGAGCCAGAAGATGACGGTGTAGGGGTTGAGCAGGGTGAGGGTATAGCCCTTGAGCCAGTTGGAGAGGAGCCGGGGCTTTTCGATCTTCTGGAGGTGGATCGGTTCGTTGCGCCCCTTGAAAATGAGCCAGGCGAGGTAGAGGAGGAACGCCGAACCCGCTACCGCCATGATCAATTTGATGGTGGGATCCTCCATGAAGTGGAAGAGTCCCAGGAGGATCAGGAGCAGGTAGGTGATGTCGGCGCTCATGGCGCCGCTCCCCAGGGCGACGGCGGCGCCGTAGTGGCGCAGGGCGTTGCTCATGATGAGGACGTTGATGGGGCCCAGGGGGACGGCGGCGCCCAGGCCGAGGAGGAAACCTTCGAGGAAGGAGGCGATCATGGAGACTCCTTGAGAGGACGGTAGCTGTAGAGGATCAAAAAGATGCCCAGGATCAGAAAAGGAATGCTCAGAAGCTGGCCGACGTTGAGGGGGAGGCCCGTGGCGTAATCGGCCTGGGGGACCTTGAAGATCTCCAGGAAGATGCGGGCGCCGAAGACGGCGGTGAGCCCCACCCCGGGCAGCAGGGTCGTCAGGCGCCGGCGGTCGGCGTGTCGGTAGATGTAGATCAGCAGGAAAAAGGTGAGCCAGTAGGCGAGGGATTCGTAGAGCATCACCGGGTGGCGGGGGAGGGCGTCGACCCGGGCGAAGACGATGGCGGTGGGGGCGTCGGTGGGTTTGCCCAGGATCTCGGAGTTGAAGAGATTGCCCAGGCGGATGGTGGCGGCCACCAGGAGGGTGGGGATGCTCAGGCGGGAGACGATCCAGCCGAAGGGGATATGGTGACGCCGGCTCCCCAGCCAGAGCCCCACGAAGGCCCCGACCAGGCCGCCGTGGCTGGCGAGGCCCCCTTTCCAGACCATGAGGATCTCCAGGGGATGGGCCAGGTAGTAGTCGGGTTCGTAGAAGAGGCAGTGGGCCAGGCGGGCGCCGATGACGAT
>CAZGGT010000221.1:0-19593 GCA_964525335.1 uncultured Nitratifractor sp.
CGTCGGTATCGATCTGCGCCAGCTCGAAGAGCCGGGCGAACTCCTCCTCGTTGGGGGATTCGAAGGCGGTTGCGGCGAATTTGACCCCTTTGGACCAGTCGCGGGCATAATTCAGGAGCTCTTCGTCGCTCATGGACTCCAGTTCGTTTTTCGCCTTCATCAGTTTGGCGGTATCGGCGATCTCCTTCATCTTCGCGCGAAGCTCGGCGACGAAACCGTCGCGCTTGCTCTCGTAGATCTCCTGGATCTGCTCTCCCAGTTTTTTCCCGATGAGTCCCAGGTGCACTTCGAGGATCTGCCCGATGTTCATCCGCGAGGGAACCCCCAGAGGGTTGAGGATCAGGTCGACGGGGCGGCCGTCCTCCATATAGGGCATGTCGATCTCGGGAACGATGTTGGAAACGATACCCTTGTTTCCGTGGCGTCCCGCCATCTTGTCTCCGACTTTGATCTTCCGCTTGGTGGCGATGTAGACCTTGACCAGCTTGGTGACGCCGCTGGGAAGGATGTCGTCCTTCTCCAGGATGGAAAGCTTCTCCTCGTGCTCCTGCTTGAGGCGCTTCTTCTGCTTGAGGAAATAGCTCTTCATCGCCTCGTACTCTTTCTGGGCCTCCTGGCTGTAGGAGGCGACCACGTTGCGCAGGGCGAAACGGTTGATCCCCCGGATCACCTCTTCGGGAATCGTCTCTCCCGCCTTGTACTCCTTCTCCCCGACGGTGACATCCTTTTCCAGAGGCTGACGCCCCAGGAAGGAGGTGATCCGCAGCATCTCCTCCCTGTCGATCATCAGGAGCTGATCGTGGTGGTCCCGATCGGGGCGGGAGCGCTCCTCTTCGTAAGCGCGGATGGAGCGGGCGTCCTTTTCGTAGCCCTTTTTGGTGAAGATCTTGATATCCACCACGACCCCCTCCATGGATGCGGGGCAATAGAGAGACTTGTTGACCACGTGCCCGGCCTTGTCGCCGAAGATCGCCCGCAGGAGCCGCTCTTCGGGAGTGGGCTTGATTTCCCCTTTGGGAGAAACCTTGCCCACCAGAATCATCCCCGGTTTGACGTAGGTCCCGATCTTGACGATCCCGCTCTCGTCGAGATGGATCAGTTCCTCTTCCCGGATGTTGGGAATGTCCCGGGTGATCTCCTCGGTTCCGTGCTTGAGCTCCCGGGCCTCGACCTCTTTCTCGTAGATGTGGATGGAGGTGAAGGTATCCTCACGGATCAGCTTCTCGGAGAGGATGATGGCGTCCTCGTAGTTGTAGCCGTTCCAGGGCATGAAGGCGACGAGGATGTTCTTGCCGATCGCCAGCTCGCCCTGGTCCATGTTGGGACCGTCGGCGATCACCTGCCCCGCTTCGACCCGCTGTCCGACGTGGACGATGGGAGTCTGACCGAAGGAGGTGTTCTGGTTGGTCCGCATGTTTTTCTCGAGGATGTAGTGATCGATGAAGAGTCCCTGTTCATCCTCTCCCTTGATGTAGATGCTCCGGGCATCGACTTTCTCCACGACTCCGGTCCGCTTGGCCTTGATCGCCTCCCAGGCGTCCCGGGCGACGATCGCCTCCATACCGGTCCCCACGACGGGGGCCTCGGGTTTGAGAAGGGGAACCGCCTGACGCTGCATGTTGGATCCCATCAGTGCCCGGTTGGCGTCGTCGTGCTCCAGGAAGGGAATCAGCGCCGCCGTGGCTCCGGAGATCATCAGGGGCGCCACGTCGATCAGATCGACTTTCTCCGCTTCGTTGAGCCCGATGTTACCGTTGAGGCGGGTCTCGATGAAATCTTCGACAATGTAGCCGTTCTCGTCCACCTTGGTGGAGGCGGGGGCGATGACCTTGTTCTCCTCCTGGGTGGCGGTGATGTAGACGATCTCGTCGGTGACCTTCCGGTCTTTCACCACTTTGTAGGGTGCCTCGATGAAGCCCAGGTCGTTGACCTTGGCGTAGGTGGCCAGGGTGTTGATCAGACCGATGTTCTGCCCTTCCGGAGTCTCGATGGGACAGATCCGTCCGTAGTGGGTGGGGTGGACGTCCCGCACTTCGAAGCCGGCCCGTTCCTTGACCAGTCCCCCCTCACCCAGGGCCGAGAGGCGGCGTTTGTGGGTGATCTCCGAGAGGGGGTTGGTCTGATCCATGAACTGGCTCAGCTGCCCGCTGGAAAAGAACTCCAGAATCGTGTTGGTGATCATCTTGGAGTTGACCAGATCGTGGGGCATCAGATCGTCCAGGGATCCGCTGACAGTGGTCATCTTGTCCTTGATCGCCTTCTGCATCTTCATGAGCCCGTTGTGGAGCTCGTTACCCAGGAGCTCGCCGATGGCCCGGATCCGCCGGTTCCCCAGGTGATCCCGGTCATCGATCTGTCCCTCGCCGTTTTTGACCTTGATGAGGTACTTGACGGTGTTGATGATGTCTTCGCTGGTCAGAACGGTCACATACTCGGGTACATCCTGATCCAGCTTATGGTTCATCTTCATCCGTCCGACCCGGGTCAGGTCGTAACGCTCGGGATCGAAAAAGAGCTGGTGGAGGAAGTTTTTTGCCGCCTCGGGAGTGACCGGCTCTCCGGGACGCATCACCTTGTAGATCCGGATCGCGGAGAGGAGGTTCTCATCCTCGATCTCCTCGGTCTGTTTGAGAAGCTTGAGACTCTCCTGGTCGGCGATGAAGGAACGGATGATGGAGCTGTCGGCTCCCTCCGCCAAATCGTCGGCGATCTTGAAAGATTCGACCCCCAACTCGATCATTTTCCGAATGCGGTTCTCGTCCAGTTGGGTGATGACATCGTAGATCACCTCCCCGCTCTCCATATCGATGATGGGTTCGGCCAGATGACGTTCCATCAGGATCTCTACGGGATACTCGACCCACTCCAACCCCTCTTCGGCCAGCTTCTGGGCCTTCTTTTTGGTCAAGCGCTTTCCGGAAGCGACGATGACGTTGCCATCGAGATCCTTCAGGTCGTATTCGGCACGCCCAACGAAATCGGCGGGATCGAATCGGACGATGAAGCGGTTGTCCTGAATCCGGATCTCCTTGGTGGGGTAGAAGAGACGGAGAATATCCTCTTTGCTGTAGTCCAGCGCACGGAAAAGAATCGTCACGGGGATCTTGCGGCGTTTGTTGATCCGGGCGTAGAGAATGTCCTTGGCATCGTATTCGAAGTAAAGCCAGCTTCCTCGGTCGGGAATGATCTGGGCCGAATAGACCAGCTTGTTGGCGACGGTGGTCGCTTCGGCCTCTTTGAAGATGACCCCGGGACTCCGGTGGAGCTGGTTGACGATCACCCGCTCCACCCCGTTGACGATAAAGGAGGTGCGGTCGGTCATCAGGGGAATGTCCCGGACGAAGATCGCCTGTTCCTTGATCTCCCGGGGGTCCAGCTTCTCCCCGGTCTTCTCGTCCCGGTTCCAGATGGTCAGGGCGATCTTGAGCTTGAGGGAGACGGCGTAGGTAAGCCCCCGCTCCATGCACTCGCGAATCGTATACTTGGGTTTGATGATCTCGCTCCCTTTGTAGGTCAGGGTGATGCGATTTTGCTGATCGTGGATCGGAAAGGAAGAGCGGAAAACCTTCTCGATGATGCTCTGACTGCGGTCCTTGGCATCGATCATCAGGAAATTCTCGTAACTCTTCTGCTGAAGTTGAAGCAGATTGGGAATTTCGATCATTCGGGGAGTTTTGGAAAAGTCGACGCGGAGTCTGTTACCGGAGTGAAGTGAGTTTAACATTGGCAAACCTTAAGCTTGGTTTCGTGTGGTTGGTACGTAGATACACAAAAAAACTATCGGACGGTAGTTTGTCTCTGCATCCGGTGAATGATGAGAAGAATTCCGGAGAAGGCCTCCGGAATGTTGGGTCTTACTTGAGTTCGACGGTAGCTCCGGCTTCCTCGAACTGCTTCTTGAGCTCTTCGGCCTCTTCTTTGGAGACACCCTCTTTGATGGTGGTCGGAGTCTCTTCGACGGCGGCTTTCGCCTCTTTGAGCCCAAGTCCGGTAACGGCACGGACGACCTTGATGACGTTGATCTTCTTCGCGCCTGCGGAGGTCAGAACGACGTCAAACTCGGTCTGCTCTTCCGCAGCCTCGGCCGCTGCGCCGGGAGCGGCGGCAACGACGGTCGCCTGGGCGGAAACGCCGAATTTCTCTTCAAACTCTTTGACCAGCTCGCTGAGCTCCAGAACGGTCAGGTTGGAGATGTACTCAAGAACATCTTCTTTGGTGCATGCCATGTTGATTCCTTTGTATCTTGCTTTCGTTGAACAAAAGAGTCGACGCCGAGGCGCGACTCACCTTTCTTACGCTTCTTCTTCTTTTTTCTGGCGCAGCGCGTCCAGTCCGATGGTAAAGTTGCGGACCGGGGCCATCCAGACGTTCAGAAGCATACCGATCAGTTCGTCGCGGCTCGGCAGCTTGGCCATCGCCATGATCGTATCGAGTTCGACGGTCTTCCCTTCCAGGGCACCGGTCTTGATCACGAAACGATCTTTGAACTCGGTCGCAGCTTTGTCGGCCGTCTTACAGGTCGAAATCTGATCTTCGCCCCAGACCACCAGGTTGGTGTCTTTGAGCTGCAGATCCTCGATGCCCGCGTTCTTCAGCGCCAGGGTAGCCAGGGTGTTCTTGACGACCTTGACCTGCGCGTCGTTCTCCGCCGCGAGGGCGCGAACACGCTCCAGTTCCTGGCAGGTGAGTCCTTTGTAATCGCAGACGACGATCGCATTGGACTCCCCGAAGGCAGCGGACAGCTCGGCGACGAGCTGCTCTTTTTCTGCTCTGGTCATGTTCTCTCCTTTCAGACTTCCAACAGGGCTCCCGCGTAAACGGGCGGCCTCCCGGAGAGGGAGGCGTGGTTTAAGCTTGCGCCCCTATTGTCTTCAGTCGGGATGAAGGCGCCGGGCGCCTTATTTGATCTCCATGAGCTCGGCGGTATCGAGCTTGATGGAGGGGCTCATGGTGAGGCTGAGCGCCGCGTTCTGGATGTACCGTCCCTTGGCGCTGGCGGGCTTGAGGCGATTGATCTTTTCGACGAAGGCTTTGAGGTTGTCGATCAGCTGCTCTTCGGAAAAGCTCGCCTTGCCGATTCCCGCGTGCATGTTTCCTTTTTTATCGACCCGGAAGTTGACCTGTCCACCCTTGGCGTTCTTGACCGCCTGGGCGACATCCATGGTGACGGTACCGGTCTTGGGGTTCGGCATCAGCCCTTTGGGTCCCAGGATCCGGGCGACCTTCCCCAGGACACCCATCATATCGGGGGTGGCGATGACGATGTCGAAATCGATCTTCCCTTGCTGGATCTGCTCGATGAGCTCGTCGCTTCCTACCAGATCGGCACCGGCCGCCTTGGCCTCGTCGATCTTGTCCCCTTTGGCGAAGACGGCGACACGAACATTTTTCCCGGTTCCGTGGGGGAGGACGACGGAACCACGGATCATCTGGTCCGCGTGACGGGGATCCACGTTCAGATTGAGCGCGACTTCGACGGTTTCATCGAATTTGGCCGACTTGAGGTCTTTGACCGTCTTGACCGCTTCTTCGACGCTGTACGCTTTCTCTTTGTCGATCTTTTCCAGAAGGGCCTGTTTTCTTTTACTCAGTTTCTTTGCCATGATATTCTCCGCGTAATTTTGCTCCCACTGATTTGACATCCCAGTGGTCAGGATTTAGTCGACGATCTCCACACCCATACTGCGGCAGGAGCCCGCGATGATTTTCGCCGCCTGCTCACGGTCGTTGGTGTTGAGATCTTCGATTTTGAGATCGACGATCTTGAGCAGCTGCTCTTTGGTGATCGTGGCGACCTTGTTGAGGAGAGGATTGTCACTCCCCTTCTTGATGCCGGCTTCTTTCATAATCAGGTCGCTGGCGGGGGGCTGCTTGGTCTCGAAGGTGAAGCTGCGGTCGGTGTAGACCGTAATCTCCACGGGGATTTTGAAGCCCATCTTGTCCTTGGTCTTCTCGTTGAAGGCCTTGCAGAACTCCATGATGTTGACACCACGCTGACCGAGAGCGGGACCAACCGGAGGAGAGGGGTTCGCCTGACCGGCAGGAATCATCAGTTTGAATTTTTCAGCAACTTTCTTTGCCATGGTCTGTTCCTTACGTTAGATTATTTTTTCCACTTGGGTGTAGAGGATCTCCACGGGCGTGTTCCGTCCGAAGATGGAGACGTTGAGCTTCAATTTCCCGTGATCGAGATCGTACTCCTCAACCATTCCGGTGAAGTTCGCAAATGGTCCATCGATAATACGCACCATCTCCCCCGGTTCGAAGTCGACCTTCGGGCGGGGAGGAGCTTTCTTCTCCATCTTCTCCAGGATCAGCTTGATGTCCGACTCGTTGAGGGGAGTCGGAGTCTTCTGCTCCCCGATGAATCGGGAGACCCGGGGAAGATTCTGAATCTTGTGCCAGAGATCGGTATCGAGATCGATGTGGGCGAAAACATAGCCGGAGTAGAGGGAACGCTCGGTGATCTTCTTCTCACCGTTTTTCACCTCGATGACCTCTTCGGTGGGAACGACCACCTTGTCGATCTTCTCCTGCAG
This sequence comes from uncultured Nitratifractor sp., assembly GCA_964525335.1. GTDB lineage: Bacteria > Campylobacterota > Campylobacteria > Campylobacterales > Sulfurovaceae > Nitratifractor. Next base: position 6,540 of record CAZGGT010000221.1, read on the forward strand.
ACCATAGTCTTCGGCCATCTGCTCGATCGCCCGCTTGACGGAGCGCTCGCTACCGGCATAGGTCTGGATTGCGTACCATTGATGAGCCATCTTGTGCCTTGGGTTATATTGTTGAAGAGACAATCGCCGACATAAGCATGTCAACAAGTGCCAGGAAAATAGATATTACTGTTACAACAAGAACGACTGCGACGAATGCTTGACGGACTTGAACCTTGGTCGGAAATATGACCTTGTCCAGCTCGACTTTCGCATCTCTGAAAAACTTCGTGATCTTTTCCATATCTACCTTCTTGATGGCAGGCCAAGAGGGACTCGAACCCCCGACACCTGGTTTTGGAGACCAGTGCTCTACCAACTGAGCTATTGGCCTAGCGGAAAGAGGAAACCCCGGTTTAGAGTTTCATCTCTTTATGGACAGTATGCTCCTTGCACCATTTGCAGTACTTTCTGAGCGCGAGTTTTTCTGTCGTGTTTTTCTTGTTCTTGGTCGTGTGATAGTTGCGGCGGGTGCACTTTTCACAACCGAGATGAATCGTCTCTCTCATCGTTTCTCCAATTCAAATGCCCGGAAACCGGGCGCTGTGGTGTGATTACTCGATGATCTTGGTAACAACACCGGCACCGACGGTCCGTCCACCCTCACGGATGGCGAAGCGGGTACCTTCCTCCAGAGCGATCGGAGCGATCAGCTCGACATTCAGTTTGACGTTGTCGCCGGGCATGACCATCTCGGTCCCCTCGGGGAGGATGACGGAACCGGTGACGTCGGTAGTCCGGACGTAGAACTGGGGCCGATAGTTGTTGAAGAAGGGAGTATGGCGACCGCCTTCCTCTTTGGTCAGTACGTAGACCTCGGCCTCGAACTTGGTATGGGGAGTGATGGAACCCGGCTGGCAGAGAACCATACCGCGCTGGACATCTTCCTTGGCGGTACCGCGGAGCAGGACTCCACAGTTGTCACCGGCCTCACCGCAGTCCATCTCTTTCCGGAACATTTCGACACCGGTAACGGTGGTCTTCTGGGTATCTTTCAGACCGACGATCTCGACCTCGTCGCCGACGCAGACTTTTCCACGCTCGATCTTACCGGTAACGACGGTACCGCGACCCTGGATGGAGAAGATGTCCTCGATGGGCATCAGGAAGGGTTTGTCGGTCTCGCGCTCGGGATCGGGGATGTAGTTGTCGACCTCGTCCATCAGCTTCAGGATCTTCTCGGACCACTCGCCGATCTGACCTTTCTTGGCCTCTTCGAGAGCCTGGAAGGCGGAACCGGCGACGATGGGAGTGTCGTCACCGGGGAATTCATACTCGTTGAGGAGTTCGCGGACTTCCATCTCGACCAGTTCGAGCATCTCTTCTTTGTCCTCTTCGTCGAGCTGATCCTCTTTGTTGAGGAAGACGACGATGTAGGGGACACCGACCTGACGAGAGAGCAGGATGTGCTCGCGGGTCTGGGCCATGGGGCCGTCGGTAGCGGCGATAACCAGGATCGCACCGTCCATCTGGGCGGCACCGGTGATCATGTTTTTGACGTAGTCGGCGTGGCCGGGGCAGTCGACGTGTGCATAGTGGCGCTTGTCGGTCTCGTACTCGACGTGGGAAGTCGCGATGGTGATTCCGCGCTCGCGCTCTTCGGGAGCGTTGTCGATCTGATCGTAATCCATCAGAGCCGTGTCGTTCTTGGTGGCCAGAACGGCGGTAATGGCTGCCGTGAGGGTAGTCTTACCGTGGTCGACGTGACCGATGGTACCAATGTTGACGTGCGGTTTGGTACGCTCGAATTTTTCTTTAGCCATAGTAGTCTCCTAGCTTGTGTGAATTTTGCGGCTGATATTATATCAGAATCTACATTAGACCCCATGCCCAACGCTATGGACAGGAGTGCAGCCCGAAGGTTGTACTCCTGTCCATATTCAGCCTCTGTTGTTCATCGTATGGAGCCCAGAAGCGGATTTGAACCGCCGACCTCTTCCTTACCAAGGAAGTGCTCTGCCCCTGAGCTATCTGGGCGTGTTTGATTGCAGTTTCGAATGATTCAGTGTATGGAGTGCCATAACTGTAAAGAAGATATCACATCTGTGTGGAACAGTTATCTTCAGCTCCCAGTATTTTGGAGCGGGAGACGGGACTCGAACCCGCGACCCTCAGCTTGGAAGGCTGACGCTCTAGCCAACTGAGCTACTCCCGCGTCGTTTCATGGTGGTGAGAGGAGGATTCGAACCTCCGAAGGCAAAAGCCAGCAGATTTACAGTCTGCCCTCGTTGGCCACTTGAGTATCTCACCATCGATACCGGTCAAACACTGATACATTCTCTTTTGCAATGGAGCTGGTGATGGGACTCGAACCCGCGACCTGCTGATTACAAATCAGCTGCTCTAGCCAACTGAGCTACACCAGCGTCCGTTCCATCGCAAAATGGACCCGAATTATAATCGATGGATCCTTAAAGGGAGATTAAATCCGGTGAAGTTTTTTGATTTTTTTCGGGGCTCCTTGGCTATAATATCGCAAGAAAAGATCCGGAGACATTCCCATGAAAATCCTTCTGGCTCCCAGCGAAGCGAAACGGGAGGGAGGCTCGGGCCGCTTTGATCCCTGTCGTCTCCTTTTCCCCGAACTCTGTCCCCTGCGCCGGGAATTGCTGGAGCGGTACCGTGCGCTGCTGCGTCAAGGCGATCCCGAGGAGCTCCACACGCTCTTTGGTTTGAAGAGGGATCAGGAGATCGCCCGTTATAGCGACCACGATCCCCTGGATGCTCCCGTCCTCCCCGCCGTGGAACGCTACACCGGCGTCGCCTTCGAACACCTCGACTGTCCTTCCCTGCCGGAAGGAGCCCGGAGTTTCATCCGGAAAAATGTCGTGATCTTCTCCAACCTCTTCGGTCCGGTTCTCGCGGGAGACCCGCTTCCGGACTATCGGCTCAAACAGGGAGCGCCCCTGGGGGAGATCCGGACCGAACGCCGCTACCGGGAGGCGGCCTCGCCGCTCCTGGAGAGATGGCTGGAGGGGGAAGAAATCCTCGATCTGCGGGCGGGATACTACGACAAGTTCTACAAACCTTCCCTGCCCACCACCACCCTGAAGTTTCTCAAGGGGGGCAAGGTGGTGAGCCACTGGGCCAAAGCCTACCGGGGGCTGGTGCTGAGACACCTGGCCCTAAGCGGTGCGGAAAGCCTGGAGACTTTCCTGGCTCTGGAGATCCCCGGGCTGACCCTGGAAGAGATCCAACGGAAAAAACACCGAACCGAGCTGATCTTCCGGATCGGAGAGTGACCCGTGCGGCTCCCGTCGGAAGAGACCCTCTACCGGATCATGATCGCCCTGCTCTTTCTCATGGTCCTGTTGGGGATTCTGTTCGATACCAACTACGGATGAATAAGGAGAAAACGATGTTCGAAATCGGCGCGAAATTCGACGGGGGATGGAGCAGCGACAACCGGGACGGCAAACGGAAAGAAGAGCCTTCCGGCGAGAGACTTCCCCCCGAAAAACACCGCCTCCGCCTGAGCCGGGAGAAACGCCGGGGAAAATGGATCACCGGAACGGGCCCTTTCCATCTGAAAAAAGAGGAGCTTCAGGCCTTGCTCAAAGCGTTGAAAAAGGAGCTGGGCTGCGGCGGGACCCTCCGAGAGGATCGACTGGAGCTCCAGGGGGATATCGGAAGCGCCCTGCGCGACGCGCTGGAGCGTCGGAGATATCGTTTCAAATGAAGCGGCGCTCCCCGATCAGCCGCTCCACCAGACGGCAGGAAGCCGCGATCTCCGGGCTCTCGTCTCCCCGACAGCGACGGCGGTAGGAGTCCAGCGCCCGAGTCGCCACCCGCCGGGCTTTGGGGCGTCCCCGTTTCAGATGTTCAAAGGCGATGGCGGCGTTGATGAGCCCCTTGACGGGGCCGCGAAGCGGATCCCTCCTCCTCCGCAGCACATGCCACGCCTCCTCCAAAGCTTCATGAGCTTCGAAATACTCTCCGGCCTCCATCAAGCGCCGGTATTTCCGCAAAGCGCCCTCCAGATCCTCATTCTCACGAATCACCGGGCAACCCTTTGGGCATGAACCGTTTGATCCGGTAGCCGTCGACGCTCATCTCGTCGTCGGGATCGTGCTCGTACTCCTCGAAAAAGTCGTTGAGAATCGCCGCCAGGTATTTGAGGCGATCCTCCACCGGAATCTCCGGAAACTCTTTCCGCAGAAACGAGTAGAGATCTTCCTGCTGCAACTGGGCCCGGGTATGGAGACGCAGAATGGTTCCCGGACTCAGGTCGGGCTCTTTTCCCATGGAAACGCTCCTGGAATTTTGGACGCTATACTATCACAATGAGCCGGAAATATAGAAAGGAGGAGAAGCGATGCTGAGTGCCGGGGAACGGGAAGAACTGGAGCACACCATCCGCGACGGGATCGCCGCCCTGGAACGGCAGATCGAAGAACTGAGGGAGAAGACCCGCCCCATTGCTCCCGACTGCTCCCTGGGGCGCCTCACCCGACTGGAGGCGATGGGGGAGAAGCAGGTCAATGAAACGGTGCTCCGGGAGAGCGAGCGACGCCTCGTCCGCCTCCGCAACGCCCTCGCCCGACTGGAGCGTCCCGACTTCGGCCTCTGCATCGAATGCGATGAACCCATCGGAATCGAACGGCTGAAGATCCGACCCGAGAGCGTCCGTTGCATCGAGTGCGCCGAACTGGCGGAGGAGTGAGGAATGCCCGGCCTTCGGCCGGGAAAGTGAAGAGTGAAGAACGAAAAGCGAAAAGTTTCGGTGGCGTTGTTGCACAACGCTTTTTTCTTCAAACGTAGGTCGGAAATGTCGTTTCCGGCACAGGCACCGAATCCCAAATCGATTGGCTATTTGCAAACAAACTTTCTCCGCTGCCCCCAATGCCCATCAACAATCGACCTGAGACTTGCAACTTGCAACCTGCATCTGAACGCTACAAGCGTTCAATATTCCCTACGACCCTCCCGACGATCTCCACCTGATCGGGGGAAAGAACTTCCGGGGTGTAGAGGGGGTTGTCGGAGATCAGCTCCACCATTCCGTCGGCCCGGCGACGGATCCGCTTGATGAACAGGCCGTTGGCGGTGGATGCGACGAAGATTCCGTCCCGGGAGCTGTCGGTCTGTCTCCGGTCTATGAAGACGATGGAGCCGTCGGGAAGGGTCGGCTCCATCGACTCTCCCTCTACATGGATCGCCTCGATCTCTCCCGGAGGAATTCCCCCGAGCATGTTTTCCAGGATCCTCCGATCCACATCAATATATTCGTAGTGTTCGTCGAAAACATCCGCTCCCCCTCCGGCGCTTGCCCGGATCTCGGCAAAGTAGCGGACCCGGAAAAACTTGTCGGTCTCTTCGATCAGCATCTCCGCAGGTTGATCGAAAAAGAGCCAGTTGATACTGATCTTCCGACGGGCGCAGAACTCCATGATCTCCCGATAGGGGATCGAACCGCGCTTTTTCATGGTGGCGAAGGTCGCCTGGGCGATTCCCAGTTCCGCCGCGACATCTTTGTCGTAGACCCTGCCCCCGATCTTTTTGGTCGAGATGATATCTTTCATCCTTTCAATGATCTCCGGGAAATCCACCATATTCATTCCTTTTCTTAGATAGATCTGTCAAAATATAACATATAAATCCTTAATTATATTTCATTTTGACATATTTATATCTTTGGATATATCGAATGGCTAAAATTCTTTCAGACAACACCGGAAAAAAGGAGAGTGAAATGAAGATAAGAAAGGATGGAAACCTGCTTCGATACGCCCTGGCCCAGGGCATCCGAACCGTTGCGGAGATGGCCGTATGGCTCAGAACCCTCGACGGGGGGAAGGGGGAGCCGTTTGGAGCCGCGGCTTAGGCGTAGACCGACTCTTTGCCGAAGTTCTTGGCCAGGAGCGCGTAGAAAAGCGCCCGGTACTTGTTGCGATTGGAGCTTCCCATCTTCTCGCAGACCTCTTTGATGGCGGCATCGAGCTTCTCGTCGCTGTCGGTGAGCCCCAGCTTCTTCTTCAGGAAGTTTTCCCGGACCCGGGCCAGTTCCGAATCGTCGGAACAGGAGACGGTCTCGGCATCCCGGTTATAGATGGAGGGGCCCAGTCCGTCCGTCACTTTGGCGATGAAAGCGTCGTCGAGTCCCAGTCCCAGCTCTGCGGCCGCTTTCTGGTAGAGAGCGATTTTCTCCTCTTTTTTGCTCATTCGTTCCTCCTATGATTGAAATACGCTTACATTATGCCATAGAATTCTTCCCATTTCGCAGAAAGAATTCTCAGAATGAAAGAGAGAAGCAACGATCCCTCACGAACAACCGCTTTCTCTCGTCATCGTCTCACTGTCGATTTCGATCACCGTATGAACGTTCCCCCGGGGATTGAAATCGGCGACGAGTTTCATCCGACGGGGACGGAGATGCCGGTACAGGGTATCGAAGATCTCGTTGGCGGCGTTTTCGTGGGAAATGTAGCGATCGATAAAGCTGTTGATATAGAGTTTCAGCGCTTTGAGCTCGATGACCTTTTGATCCGGAACATAACGAAGGCGGATCGTAGCGAAGTCCGGATAACCCGATCGGGGGCATCGACACATGAATTCGGGAAGCTCGATATCGATGGTATAGTTTTTCCCGTGCTCGTTGGGCCAGAAATTCTCCTCCCGACCGATATCGAATTCCCGGATCTCTTTTTCACCGTATCTCATGCGTGCTCCTTGAGGGGATTGTACTGGGCCACAAAGGCGCGTTCGTCCAGGACCCGTCCGGCGGAGAATCCCTGGATATAGTCTACGCCCAGCTCCCGAAGGATCGTCACTTTGTCGGGAGTATCGACCCATTTGGCCCCCGTGAGCATCTGCATCTCATGAGCCATGGCGATAAAGGAGCGCAGCATCGGCAGGCTCTTTCCATCTTTCAGGTCGAAGGTGTATTCCCGGTCGAACTGGATCATGTCAAACGGAAAATGCCGCAGATATTCCATGGAGGCGTTGCTGGAACCGAAATTGTCCAGACAAAGGCGAACGCCCCAGCGTTTGAGAACCTTGAGACGCTTGAAATACTCTTCGGGACGGTGATGGCTTTTGCGCTCGTAAAGTTCCACGATGAGTCGGGTGGGCATGACCCCCGAAGCCTCCAAACGCTGATGGAACGCCTCCAGGAACTCCTGCTTTCTCAGAGAAAAGGGAGAGAGGTTGAAACTCAGGGAGATCGTCTCCTCACTCAGGCGGGCGATCTCCAGGATCCGCTCCACGATGAGCAGGTCATACCGTTCCCCCAAGCCGTGGCGGTTGACGATGGGGAGAAACTCTTTCGGGGCGATGACTTTCCCCTCCTCTCCTCGCATCTTGACTCCGACCTCGTAGATATCCGGCCGACCGCTCCGGAGATTGCGCAGGGGGCGGAACGAAAGCGCCAACGCTCCCCGCTCCAGCGCGTCGATGACCCGGCGTTCCGCCTCCGAGATCTCCCGTGCGCCGGAGACCGGCCGCCGCTCCGTCGGAGACGGTGGAAAATTCTCCCGCTGGATCAGAAGATCCCGCAGCTGATCGATCGCCTCCTCGGGATCGTCGGCATTGTTTCGAATCACGGCAAAGACCAGATCGACTTCCAGATCCTCCAACTGGGAGTGAGACTGGACAAAACGTTCCAGTGCTCGTTCCACCACTTCCGGTTCCGTCTCCAGCGCCAGAAGAAACTCCGCCCCGTTCTTTCGGCCGACCCAGGCCCGGGGGCCGAACTCCCGAAGGAGGTCCCGATCCAACGCCTCCACGAGGGACCGTAGCAACCGGTCGGCCCTGCGCACTCCGAAAGTTTCGTTGATGATCCCCAGGTTGCCGATCTGCAGGGCGGCCAGGGTCCGGGGACGTTCCCGGGAAACCCGATCGACGAAGGCATCATAGTGGTATCCCCCCGTCACCCGGTCCAGCAACGTCTCTTTACGACTCAATTCCAGAGCGAAAAAAATGAAATAGACGATTACGAAGACCATTCCGGCAAAAATGATGATCTCCTCGGTCCCGACTATCAGCCGACCGCCGTGAAAGAAGATGGCATACGCCAGCAGAAAAATGAACAGAAGCAGAGGAATACCCACCCGCAGCGCCAGGCGGAAATGGCGGGCCCGTTCCTCCTTGACCGACCGGAGCATCAGACGTCCAGGTGCTTGACGTCTTTGGCGTGGGTCTCGATGTAGTTCCGCCGGGGCTCCACCTCGTCCCCCATGAAGAGGGTGAAGGTGTCGCTGGCTTTCTCCAGATCGTCGATGGTGATCTGGAGCAGCCGGCGGTTCTCGGGATCCATCGTGGTCTCCCAGAGCTGCTCGGGGTTCATCTCTCCCAGTCCCTTGTAGCGCTGGATGTAGGCTCCTTTGCGGGCGGTGGCGAGGATCCGCTCCAGAAGCTCCAGGAGATCCTCCTCGGCGAATTCGTCGGTGAGGCGCTCCTTGATCTTGTCGAAGATGTAGAGGGCTTCGTTGTAGTGGGGGTTGGTGAAGAGCTGGTCGTCGATGATCAGCTCCTCGAGCCCCTCGTTGGTCTGGACGTAGTAGTGGAGCCGCTCCGCCTCCACGCTTTTGTTGAGGATGTTGTAGCCCAGGGCGGCGATGTGCGCCTCCAGGGCCTTGGCGAGCTCCTCGTTGTCCCGTCCCACCACGTCGGGATTTTCGATCATGTAGCGGAGCACCTCCGCCAGGGCGAAGCGCTTGTCCAGCTCTTTGAGGGTCATCTGGTAGTAGGCCACCAGCTTGAAGAGCTCCACCAGGTCCTGGGTTCCCATGGTCCGGGACTCCACCACTTCGATCCCCCGCTCGATGAGGAAGTCGTTGAGGGCTTTGTCGTCCTTGAGGTAGGTTTCGTTTTTCCCCTTCTTGTAACGGTAGAGGGGAGGCTGGGCCAGGTAGAGGTATCCCTTCTCGATGATGGGGCGCAGGAAGCGGAAAAAGAAGGTCATCAGCAGGGTCTGGATGTGGCTGCCGTCCACGTCGGCGTCGGTCATGATGATGATCTTGTGGTAGCGGAGCTTCTCTTCGTCGAACTCGTCGCCGATCCCGCAGCCCAGGGCGGTGATCATGTTTTTGATCTCGTCGGACTTGAGGATCTTCTCCAGGCGCGCCTTTTCGACGTTGAGAATCTTTCCTTTCAGGGGAAGGATCGCCTGGAAGACCCGGTCGCGCCCCTGCTTCGCCGAACCGCCCGCCGAATCGCCCTCCACCAGGTAGAGTTCGCTGATGGCGGGGTCTTTGCTCTGGCAGTCGGCCAGTTTCCCCGGCAGGGTCCCCACGCTCATGGAATCCTTGCGCTTGACCAGGTCCTTGGCCCGCTTGGCCGCTTCCCGTCCCTTGGCGGCCAGGAGCACGTGGTTCATGATCGCCTTGGCTTCGATGGGGTTCTCTTCGAGGTATTTGCTGATCCGTTCGTAGGTGAATTTCTGGACCAGGGGCCGGACGTAGCTGCTGCCGAGCTTCCCTTTGGTCTGCCCCTCGAACTGGGGCTCGGGAACCCGGACGGAGACGACGGCCACCAGTCCCTCTTTGGTGTCCTCGCCGCTGATCTTGGTGTTGCGTTCCTTGGCGTTGGCGTTTTTGGAGATGTAGTTGGAGATGGCCCGGGTCAGTCCGGCCCGGAACCCCGCCTCGTGGGTCCCGCCGTCAGCGGTCTTGATGTTGTTGACGAAACTGACCACTTTGTCGCTGTCGGCATTCTGGTACATGAAGGAGATATCCATCTCGATGTCGTCGGCCTTCCCTTCGAAAAGCTGGGGAGAGGAGAGGGGTTCTTTGGTATGCATGTCTTCGACGAACTGCCGGATCCCTCCCTCGAAGTGGTAGCTCTCCTTGAGGCCGCTGCGCTCGTCCCTGAAGTCGATGGTGATCCGGGGATTGAGGTAGGCGAGCTCTTTGAAACGCTTGGAGAGGATCTCGTCCTTGAACTCCACCGTCTCGGTAAAGATGGTGTGGTCGGGCCAGAATTCGATCTTGGTCCCGGTCTTGCGGGTCGTACCCGTCACCTCCAGGGGCGTGACGGGAATCCCCTTCTCGAACCACTGCTCGTAAATCTGTCCATCCCGGAAGATGGTCATATGGAGCTTCTCCGAGAGGGCGTTGACGACGGAGACCCCGACCCCATGGAGTCCTCCCGAAACTTTGTAGGTATCCTTGTCGAACTTTCCGCCGGCGTGGAGCACCGTCAGGACCACCGTCGCGGCGGGGATCTTCTCGGTGGGATGCTCGGCGACGGGGATTCCCCGGCCGTTGTCTTCGATGATCGCGGAGCCGTCTGCGGTGAGGGTCACTTTGATCTTGTCGCAGTATCCCGCCATCGCTTCGTCGATGGAGTTGTCCACCACTTCGTAGATCAGGTGGTGAAGCCCCTTGACCGAGGTATCTCCGATATACATTCCGGGACGTTTCCGAACCGCTTCGAGCCCCTTGAGGACTTTGATGTTACTGGCACCGTAATCAGCCATAGAACACTCCAATATTTCTTTGAGAAATTATAAATTGCTTAGATTATATCGAAAATGGGATTTGGTGTCGGTATGCAGTGGAAATGGGTGAACGCTCCCGGAACGCTTAGCGCCGCCTGATTGTGACGATTGACCTCATCCCCAATGTTCCATCCGGCGGCAAACCGATCTCCCGCTCCGCCGGAGTCCGCATCGATTCGTCGCAATGCAACATCGGACGCTCCTCCGCTTTTCCCTACTTACTGGTCACTTTTCGCTTCCGGATTGCCGGAGAGGATCCCCGCTCCCTCCATGGGAGTGCTTCGCTCTTCGGCGTAGATCCGCTTCCCGTTTTTAACATCGTATTTCCAGATGGGGGCGTTGGCTTTGAAATCCTCTACGAACTCCTCGATCAGCTCCAGAGCCACCCGGCGGCGGGGGGAAAAGACCGCAGCGACATAGGAGGAGGTGTGTACCGGAACATCCCCGACGGAGTGGGCCATCCGTACCTTCGCCCCCCGCTCCGCCGCCCGCTCCTGCCAGACGTCGAACCATTTCCGCAGAACCGGCTCGTAGATGTCGAAACTCAGGGCCTCGATCCCATCTTCCTCCCGGATCGTTCCGACAAACGGGATGTAGGCCCCATAGTTGCTCCGGCTCTCCGCATCCAGCCAGCGGCCGAAGATCTCCTTGACATCCAGGGGCCCGTCATGCAGTTCCATCATTGTTCTCCCTTCGGGAATGAATTAAGAATTAAGAGTGAAGAATTAAGAATTTTGGATTGCGGTGCCAAAACACCGCCTTTCCCTCACAAAATAAAAGGTTTTGCAACGCAAAACCCTCTTCAACCTTTCACCCTTCTCACCCTTCACTTTTCACCTTTCACCCGGCGCGAATGCGCCGCCTACCCTCCGCAGACCGGCGGCAGAATCGCCACCCGGTCCCCATCCTTCAGGGGATGGGAAGGGTCCTTGACCATCACGTCGTTGACCGCCACGGCGCACTTCTCCAGCCACGGGCGGATCGACTCTTCCTCGTAGAGACGTTTGGAGAGCTCCGCCAGGGAGGCGACCTCCAGTTCCATCGGTTCCCGGGCGATCGGCCCCAGAAATTCCACTCTGACCATACGGCCCCTTTTCAGCTCGTTTTCATGAAGGACCGATTATACCAAAACGACGTTTTGGGCTATAATCCCAAAAGCGCTATGGAATGAAGCCGGAAAAAGAAGGGAGCGAAAGTGGAGATACGAGCAGACTCTACCCACTACCCACTACCCACTACCCACTCGCTCCATAGGAGCGTCTATTGATCTTCGGCTCCATCAGCTACCTCAACCTCCTCCCCTTCCAGGTCTACATGAAACGCCGCTTCGGCGCCACCCAGTTTCAGCAGATGCTCCGCTGGCGGCGGGCGGTCCCCAGCACCATCAACCGCGACTTCGCCCGGGGGCGGATCGACGCCGCATTCATCTCCAGCATCGCCTCCCGGGGCAAACGCTGTACCGACCTGGGCATCGTCGCCGACGGCCCGGTCTACAGCGTTCTGCTCCTTCCCGGCGATCCGGCGAGCGATCGGGAATCGGCCAGTTCCAACGCCCTGGCCGGGATCCTCCGGCTGCGGGGACGAGTCAGCATCGGCGACAAAGCCCTCGTCCACTACCTCTCGGACGGCGAAGGAATCGACCTGGCCGAAGCGTGGAAGGAGCGAACGGGACTTCCCTTCGTCTTCGCCCGGCTCTGCCACAACCGTCAGGGGAAAAAGATCCGCCGGATCGCCCGAACCTTCGAACGGGGACCGAAGAGGATCCCCCGGTACATCCTGGAGCGGGAGGCCCGGCGACGGGGCATCACGCCGGCCCAGCTGCGCTGGTACCTGGAGCACATCGGCTATCGGATGGGCTGGCGGGAGAAAAAAGCGCTGAGACTCTTTTTAAAAAGGACACGTCGAAAATTTCGAGAGGAAGAAAATGGGAGTTCCTGAAAAAGAGAACTTCCGAACTGAAGATCTCCACTCAGACACTCGTCAACAACCTTTTGCAAGAGTATATAAGGAGGGCCTCGAACCGTAACCAGATCCGCCGCCTCAGTCGCGCAGGGTTTCGAGTGCCTTTTCGATCCGTCGCACCGTCTCTTCGACCCCCAGGATCGCCATCACCTCGTCCATGCCCGGTCCGGTCATCTTCCCCAGGAGCGCCACCCGGAGCGGCTGGCCGATTTTGCCGAAACCGATCTCTTTTTCGGCCACGAACTCCTCCATCACCCGGTGGTAGTCGCTGGGGAGATGGAGCTCCTCGGTCTCCTGCAACCGCGCGGCGAAGTCGGAAAGGATGTCGAAGGCCTCTCCTTTGAAGGCCTTTTTCACCGCTTTGGGATCGTACTCGGCGGGCGGCTCCAGGATCAGGCGGATCTGGTCGGCCAGCTCCGTCAGAGTCTTGGAGCGGACCTTGGTGGCATCCAGGAGGATCTCCCGCCGGTCGTGATCGCTCACGTGGACATCGAACTCCTCCAGCAGCTTCGCCAGGCGCTCGTTGGTGGTGTTGTTGATGTAGTGGCCGTTGAGCCAGAGGAGTTTGTCCAGGTTGTAGCTGGAGGCGCTTTTGTTGATCTCGTGGGGATCGAA
>CAZGGT010000222.1:0-3178 GCA_964525335.1 uncultured Nitratifractor sp.
GGGGACGTTGATGATCAGGACCCGCAGGGGGACCCCCACCTGGATCGCCGCCAGTCCTACGCCGTTCTTGGCGATCATCGTCTCGTACATATCGTCCAGGAGGGTGTGGAGCTCTTCGTCGAAACGTTCCACCGGTTCGGAAATCATCTTGAGGCGCTTGTCGGGATAGACCACGATATCACGGATCATGGGAGGCTCCTTATTCGGCGAAACTCTTGGTGAGGACCTGATCGATAAGGCCGTACTCCACCGCCTCCTGGGCGCTCATGAAGTAGTCCCGCTCGGTATCCTTCTCGATCTGCTTCACCTTCTTGCCGGTCTTTTCGGCCAGGATCTCGTTGAGGTAGCTTTTCATCCGCAGAATCTCCTTGGCCTGGATGGCGATGTCGGTCGCCTGGCCCTGGGCCCCTCCGAGGGGCTGATGGATCATGATCCGGGAACTGGGGAGGGCGTAGCGCTTCCCCTCGCTCCCGCAGGCCAGGAGAAAGGCCCCCATGCTGGCGGCCTGGCCGATGCAGATGGTGACGATCTCGGGCTTGATGTAGTTCATGGTATCGTAGATCGAAAAGCCGCTGGTGATCACCCCGCCGGGGGAGTTGATGTAGAAGTAGATGTCTTTGTCGGGATCCTGGGCCTCCAGAAAGAGAAGCTGGGCGACGATGCTGGAGGCGACGGCGTCGTTGATCTCGCCGCTGAGCATGATGATCCGGTCTTTCAGCAGCCGGGAATAGATGTCGTAGCTGCGTTCACCGCGGCCGGTCTGTTCGATCACATAGGGAATATAGCTCATGGGCCTGCCTTTTCGTTTGGTGTGAAAATCGTTTTGGGAAGTCCCGCCCGGGAGCGGACGGGGAATATGGAAGGAGATTACTCTTTCTTGCCGGCGTTGTCAAGGTCGAGGAGCTTGGTGAAAAGTTTGTCTTCGATCATCCCCATCTTGACGGCGGGGAAGAGGTTGTTTTTCTGATAATACTTCAGCAGCGCCTCGGGATCCTGGCCGCTCATCAGTGCCTCGTAATAGAGAGCCTGGCTCACTTCCTGGTCGCTCACATCGACCCCCTCGGCCCGTGCCACGGCATCGACGATGAAGGTCGCCTTGACGCTGCGGACGGCATCTTCGCGGACCGACTCCCGGAGCTTCTCGATCTCTTCGGCGTTGCCCTGGATCTTCTCCAGTTCCTCTTTGCTCAGGGATTGAGCCTTCTGGTTGGCCAGGTTGTCGATCTCCTGCTCCACGATATTCTCAGGAAGGTCGAAGTCGAAGGCCTCCACCAGGGCTTCGAGGAGCTTGGGCTTGAGCTCTTCGTTGTAGAGCTTGCTCAGCTTTTCGGTGCGGATCTGCTCCCGCAGCTGCTCCTTGAGGGTCTCCAGGGTGGCGTCCTCTTTCTTGGTAATGCTTTTGGCCAGCTCGTCGTCGATCTTGGGCTCGGCCTTGACCTTGATATCCTTGAGGGTGATATCGAACTCGGTCTCCTTGCCCGCCAGGTTGGGAGCCTGGTAATCCTCGGGGAAGGTGACTTTGATGCGCTTGCTCTCCCCCTTCTTCATGCCGATCATCTGCTCTTCGAAGCCGGGGATGAACTGGCCGGAACCGATCTTCAGCTCGAAATCCTGGGCGCTGCCTCCCTCGAAGGGCTCTCCGTCGAGATAGCCGGTAAAGTCGAAGACGGCGGTGTCTCCCTCCTGCAGAGGACGATCCTCCTCCAGACTCACCAGGGGCGCGGCCTGCTCCGCCAGGGTCTTGAGGCGCTCCTCGACCTCTTCGTCGCTCACCTCGGGAACTTCGTAGGCGGGGACCTTCTCTTTGTAGCCCTCGGTATCGACCTTGGGACGGAGGCAGACCTGGATCTCCACTTCGATCTCCCGGTCTCCTTTTTCATACTTTTTGAAGAGGGGGTCGCCGATGACCTCCTCGGCTTTGATCCCGGCCTCCTCGTAGGCTTTGGCCAGCATCTCCCGGACGCTCTCACCCTCGGCGTCCTGGCGCAGCTGCTCGCCGTGCATCTTTTTGACGATGCTGGCGGGGACTTTGCCCTTGCGGAAGCCCGCGATGTTCATCTGTTTGCCCGCCTCTTTGGCCAGGCGGTCGACACGCTTCTCTACCTCGTCTACGGGGATCTTTCCCTTGACCAGAAGATTGGCGTCGTTGAGTTTTTCGGTTGTGATTTCCACGGATACGGTCCTTTGTTACAGTTTATAAATGGAGCGATTCTACCAAAAAGTAGCTAAAAAGGACTGCGAGTATGTTAAAATCGGCCAAATTTTCTCCGAAGGGAACGGACAGATGAACAAACGGGAAAAAGCGATCGAAGGGGCGGTCAGAACGATCCTCGAAAACCTGGGGGAGGATCCCGACCGGGAGGGGCTCCTCAAGACCCCCCACCGGGTGGCCAAAGCCCTGGATTTTCTCACGGAGGGATACCACAAAGACCCCAAAGAGATCCTCCAAAAGGCCCTCTTCACCAGCAGCAACGACGAAATGGTCCTGGTGCGGGACATCGAGTTCTACTCCCTCTGCGAGCACCACATGCTTCCCATCATCGGCCGGGCCCACGTCGCCTACATCCCCGACGGCAAGGTGGTGGGCCTCTCCAAGATCCCCCGGGTCGTCAACCTCTTCGCCCGCCGCCTCCAGATCCAGGAGCAGATGACCGAACAGATCGCCGACGCCATCAGCGAAACGATCCACCCCAAAGGGGTCGCCGTCGTCCTCCACGCCCGACACATGTGCATGGAGATGCGCGGCGTGGAGAAGATCAACTCCACCACCGTCACCTCCGCCCTCCGGGGACTCTTCAAAAAGGACCTGCGGACCCGCAACGAGTTCTACGACCTCATCAACGCCAACGTGCCTTCGAATTTTTGAGGAAACGGGAAGCTTAAAGCGAAAAGCTAAAAGCGGAGAGCGGAGAGCTAATCTCCCCCAATAAATTTTATCCGCTGCCACCAATGCCCAATGCCCAATGCCCAATGCCCAATGCCCAATGCCCAATGCCCAATGCCCAATGCCGAAAGCCGAAAGCTTAAAGCCAAGAGCTAAGAGCTAAGAGCTGATATCGTTCAACAAATTTTATCCGCCATGAACTAACGACTAACGACTAACGACTAACGACTAACGACTAACGACTAACGACTAACGACTAACGACTAACGACTAACGACTAACGACTATCGACTA
>CAZGGT010000223.1:0-5797 GCA_964525335.1 uncultured Nitratifractor sp.
CAAGATCAAGAAGGGGCCGGTCTTTACCAACCTGCTCCTGGCCGACGAGATCAACCGGGCCCCGGCCAAGGTCCAGTCGGCGCTGCTGGAGGTGATGCAGGAGCGGCAGGTGACCATCGGGGACGAGACCTTCAAGATCTCTCTGCCCTTCCTGGTCATGGCGACCCAGAACCCCGTCGAGCAGGAGGGGGCCTACGAGCTCCCCGAAGCCCAACTCGACCGCTTCATGATGAAGGTGGTGGTGGGCTACAACACCCGGGAAGAGGAGTTGGAGATCGCCCGACGCGTCGCCAACAACGCCTTTGGCGAGATCGAGCAGGTGGCGACCGTCGAGGATCTGGACCGGATCCGTCAGGAGGCGATGGCGGTCCACATGGACGAAGAGATCGAACGGTACATCGTCGAACTGGTTTTCGCCACCCGGGAGCCGGAGAAGTACGGCCTGGAGACGATCAAGCCCTACATCGAGTTCGGCGCCTCTCCCCGGGCGAGCATCGACATGTACAAGGCCGCCCGGGCCGTCGCCTACCTCAAGGGGCAGGATTTCGTCTCCCCCATCGAGATCGCCTACATCGCCAAAGAGGTGCTCCGCCACCGGATCATCCTCAGCTACGAAGCCCAGGCGGAGGAGATCTCCCAGGATTACCTGATCGAGGAAGTGCTCAAGGCAGTGCCGATCCCGTGAGAGAAGGTGAACGGTTAAAAGTGAAGGGTGAATGGTTGTGGAAAGCTTTTTGCAAAAGCGTTTTTGTTTGAAGAGAAAAGAGGAGATGGCAATGGGAAGTCGTGAGCAGGAGTTTTGCGTAGCAAAACCTACCGAAACCATTCACCATTCACCATTCACCATTCACCTCGGTGAGCGAAAGGCGAACCGATGACCTTCGCCGCCAAGAAGATCGTCCTCAAGACCCGGAAGCAGGTCTTCGGGGAGATGCTGGGGAACAACGCCTCCCTCTTCCAGGGGGAGGGGTTCGAGTTCGCCGAGCTGCGGGAGTACATCTACGGCGACGACGTGCGCAAGATCGACTGGAAGACCACCGCCAAGCTCCGCAAGCCCTACGTCAAGATCTATCATGAAGAGCGGGAGCTCAATGTGGTGGTTTCCACGCTGCTGGGAGGCTCCACCTGGTTCGGAACCCTCCGGCCCAAAAGCGAATACATGGCGGAGCTGCTGGCGATCCTGGGCTTTTCGGCGGTGAAAAACTCCGACCTCTTCACCCACCTGCTCTACGCCGACCGGCTCTACCGCTACAGCAAGCCCAGCAAGAAGATCTACGCCGTGGGGCAGGAGCTGGAGCATGCCCTGGCCTTCGAGCCCCTGGGGAAAGAGAGCGATTTCGCCGGTTGGACCGACACCCTCTACCGGCGGGTGAAAAAGAAGTCCCTGATGTTTCTCATCTCCGACTTCGTCGGGGAGGTGGATCTGCGGCTCCTGAGCAAAAAGCACGACCTCTTCGTCATCATCGTCCGGGACCGCTTCGAGGAGAATCCCCGCTCCCTGGGCTATCTGCGCCTCGTCGACCCCGAGAGCGGAGAGAGTTTCGAGGGAGACATCAACGACGCCGTGATGAAGGAGTACAAAAAGGCCCTGATCGCCAACGACCGGCGGCTCTACCGCCATCTGCGGAAAAACGGGATCCGCCACGTCAAGCTCTATACCGACGAAGAACCGTTTGCCAAACTGATCAAGAGGATGCGATGAGACCCGATGCCAACATGACCCTGCCGCCCATCAAGGACATCAAGCCGATGGTGGAGATCCCCGACTTCAGCCCCTGGCTCTATTGGGGGCTGATCGTTCTGGGGGTGCTGGTCCTGGCGGCGGCGATCTTTTTCCTGGTCCTCAAACTCCTGAGCCTCCGGGAGGAGAACCGGGCCAAACGCTACCTCGAAGCCCTTCACCGGGTGGAGTGGAGCGATCCCAAAAAGGCGGCCTACACCATCACCCGCTACGGAAGGCTGCTGGCGACCGACGACCGGAGGAAAGAGCTTTTCGAACAGCTGCTTCCGCTCCTGGAACGCTACAAATACCGCAAAGAGGTCGGCCCCGTGGACGAAGAGACCAAGCGGCGTTTCGAACTCTACAGGCAGGTGTGCGATGAGTCTGTTTGAGCACTTCAGCTTCCAGTATCCCTGGGTTCTGGCCCTCGTCGTCCTCTTCTGGATCTGCGGGCGTCACTGTCCCGCGCGGACCCAGGCGATCTACTTTCCCCATGTCCGGAGTCTGCTTTCGGTTCACGGGCACAAGAGCCGCTGGCTGGAGATCCTCAAGTGGATCGGCATCCTGGGGTTGCTTTTGGCGTTCGCTTCGCCGGTGCTCACCAACGAATACAGAGAGATCAAGAAGCAGGGGCGGGACATCATGCTCATCATCGACTCCAGCGACTCGATGCGCCAGCGGGGATTCGATCCCACCGATCCCCTCAAGAGCAAGTTCGACGTGGTCAAAGAGGTGGTGGGGGACTTCATCGACCAGCGTCCCAACGACCGCATCGGTCTCGTCAACTTCGCCAGTGTCGCTTTCGTCGCCTCGCCCCTAACTTTCGAGAAGGATTTTCTTCGGAAGATCCTGGCGATGCAGGAGTTGGGAATCGCCGGGAAGAAAACCGCCATCAACGACGCGCTGCTCCAGACCTACAACATCCTGGCCAAGAGCGACGCCAAGTCCAAAGTGGCGATCCTGCTCACCGACGGAATCGACAACATGAGCCGCATCTCCTTCGACGAAATCCGCAGGCTCGTCGCCGACAGCGATGTCAAGCTCTACACCATCGGAATCGGCAGCTACCGGGATTTCGACGCGCCCTATCTGACGGCATTGGCCGCGGCGGGACACGGGAAGTTTTACAGCGCCTCCAACAAAGAGACGCTTCAAAAAATCTACAAAGATATCGACCGTCTGGAGACCAGCAAGATCAAAAACAAAAAGATCGTCCAGCATGAGTACCTCTACATCTATCCGCTCTTCGTGGCGATCCTGGCCCTGCTCTTCTTCATCTATCTGAGAACCGCCAAGGGGGTGGAGTGATGCAGTTCGTCCATCCGCAGTTTTTCTGGGTGATGATCGTCCCCTTTATCCTCTTCGTCTTTCTGGTGACCACCAACAAGGACAAGGTCTCCCGCGTTTTCGACGAGAAGGTGCTGGCGCGCCTGCGGGCCGACAGCGAAACGCTGCCCAATTCCCTGCGCAACCTGGTGCTCTTCTCCGCGGTGTTCCTGATGATCGTTGCCCTGGCGCGCCCCGTCTTCGAAGAGGGGGAGAAGGTGGTGCGGCTGGAGGGGATTACGGCTCTGGCGGCGCTGGATATCTCCGGCTCCATGCGTTCGAAGGATCGCTATCCCAACCGACTGGAGTTCGCCAAGAAGAAGCTCAAGGAGCTTCTCGACGCCATGCCCGGCGATGAGATCGGTCTGGCGGCTTTCGCCCACAATGCCTTCGTCCTGGCTCCGTTCACCAGTGACACCGGGACTTTGAAGCAGATCATCGACGGGGTCAACGAAGACTACATCAATATGGCTTCCACCGATTTCGGGGCCCTGGCGGATCTGGCGGGGCAGCTCCTGGCGAAAAAGAAACAGAA
Organism: uncultured Nitratifractor sp.; assembly: GCA_964525335.1. Lineage (GTDB taxonomy): Bacteria > Campylobacterota > Campylobacteria > Campylobacterales > Sulfurovaceae > Nitratifractor. Next base: position 3,582 of record CAZGGT010000223.1, read on the forward strand.
GATTCTCATCGTCTTCACCGATGGAGGAGACGACCAGGCGCTCCGGGGAGTGCAGGAACGGCTGAAGGAGCAGGGGATCACCCTCTACGCCGTCCTGGTGGGTACCCGCAAAGGGGCGCCGGTCCTCGACCGGCGGGGGCGCCCGTTTCAGAAAAAGGACGGCACCATCGCCATCACCCAGCTCAACGAAACCCTGGGGAAGATCGCCCGGGCGACGGGAGGGGATTATGTGATCGCCGGTTATGGAAAGAAAGATATGCAGCGTCTGGCGGAAGAGATCCGCCGCAAGGCGATCGGAGAGAAGCGCGGCACCATCCGCATCAAAGAACGGACCGAACTCTTCCCCTACTTCTTGGCGGCGGCGACCCTGCTGCTCCTGATGGGGCTCAGCTCCATGCCCCGCAGCGGCCAGGGGTTCCGTCGACCCCGCCGCAGGCTCCGAAAGGAGGTGAAGCGATGAACCGTTTCCGGAAAATGCTTTTTGCGTTGGTGATCATCCCCTGGGTCGTAACAGCGGGGCTCCAGGATTTCAAAATCATCGAGGCGGCCCAAAAAGCCTACCGGGCGGGGCAGTACGACAAGAGTGCGGCCCTGCTGCGCCGACTGAACAAGGACGACGCTCCCCTCCATTACGACCTGGGCAACGCCTATTACAAGGAGAAAGCCTACGACAAGGCGCTGCTGCAATACAAGCGGGCCAAGGGAGAGGGAGTGGACGAACACGCCCGCCTCCACAACATCGGCAACGTCTATTTCAAGAAAAAGCAGCTCAAAAAGGCGATCAAAGCCTACGAAGCGGCTCTGAAGGTAGCCGACGACGCCGAGACCCGTTACAACCTGGAGCTGGCGAAGAAGCTGCTGAAACAACAGCAAGAGAAAAAGAAACGCCAGCAGCAAAAGAAGCAGCAACAGCAGCAGAAAAAGAACCAGCAGAAGAAGAATCAGAAGCGGCAGCAAAAGCAGAAGCAGGATCAGAAGCACCAGCAGAAGCAACAGAAAAAAGAGGGGCGGAAAAAGCAGGAGCAAAAGAAGAACCAGTCGGGCAAACAGGATCAAAAGAAAAACTCGCAGGGTTCCCGGGGTGAACAGCAGAAAAAAACGGGCCGGCAGCAGAAGCCCGAGCAGAAGAACAAGGGACAGAAGGGTCAGGAACAGAAAAAGAACCAGCCCTCCAAGCCCCGGCAGGGCGAAGGGAAATCCCGGAACGAGCAGAAGTCCAAGGAGCAGAAAGGCCGGCAGGACAAGCAGAAGCAACAGCCCCAACGCAAGCAGGCCCAATACAAAGAGCCCCAACCCACCCAGAAGGGCACGGAACGGAAAAAGCCGCAGCCCCGCAAGCCCGAAACGGGTGGCGCCGAGGCGGTCCAGGGGGGCAGCGCCAAGATGGACCGGGTCAAGAGCGCCCAGGCGAGGGAGCTGCGGCGCCTCATGAAACGGATGAAGGACAAAAAGATGCCGACCCTGATGTATCAGACCGGCGGACGGCGCAATCCTCCCAACCCCCAGGTCAACCCCTGGTAAGGTCGGGCGAAGGTTTGCGATGCGGAGACGAAACAGGATGACAACGATCAACGAAAAGGACAGACGACGATGAAACGATTATGGATGCGCACGGCCCTTTTCCTCGCCCTCTGCAGCGGCCTGCTCCTGGCGGCGGGTGTAGAGCTGCGGGTGAGCTCCACCCGGGTCGCCCCGGGGCAGAGCCTGCGGGTCAAACTGGTGGCGGAAGGGAACGAAGTCCATTTCCCCACCCTGGACAAGATCGGTCCCTATCCGGTGGAGAACCTCCGCCGAAGCAGCAAACTGGAGACCCGCTATGTCAACGGCAAGTTCAGCTCCAGCTCCCAGAAGATTCTCTCGTTCGAGATCTATCCCGAGAAGAGCGTCACGATTCCGGCGATGCAGGTGACGGTGGACGGGAAACGCTACGAAACCAAACCTCTGAAGATCGAGGTGGCCAAGGGGGCCGCCGCGGGTGCGGCCGGGGGGTTCACGATCCGGATGGATGCCGATCGGAACGAGGTGACCGTGGGCCAGCCTCTCATCGTCACGGTGGATGCCGCCGAGCCGGTCAACGGCGCCATCGTCCAGATGCAGTACACCCCTCCCGTCTTCAAAGGGTTCGCAGTCAAACCCCTGGGAGGGGAAAATCAGATCCACAGGGGGAACGTGACGATCCATGAGTTGCGCTATCTGCTCATTCCCGAGCGTCCCGG
>CAZGGT010000224.1:0-13654 GCA_964525335.1 uncultured Nitratifractor sp.
CTGCCGGGACCGGGCGGGGCGGCGGCACTTCCTGATCCTGGTCGGAGCCCTCAATGTCGGAAAAATGGTGGTGAGTTTCGAACCCCGGATCCACACCAACGGCGAGCCGGGCCCCGCCCGGACCTACCGCTACGAAGAACCGGTCTCCCTGAAAAAGGGGGAGCTCTTCGGCTGGTTCGAGATGGGATCGACCATCGTGATCCTCAGCGAGCCCGGTTCGCTGGAGTACGGGCTGGAGATCGGGCGCAAAGTCCGCTTCGGCGAGAGCATCGGACGACTCAAGGAGGCCTAAATGAAGATCAAAGAGATCCAGGAGTTCAGCGACATCCGCACCAAGGCGCGGGCCTACCTCTGCTTCATCATGGGGCGCAACCTCCCCAACTACCTGCCGGGGATCGAGCTGGACGACCTGGTGGCGGGAATGAAGAAGATCAGCAACGAGATCGGCCGGGTCGACGCCATCTACGTCCTGGACCCCCTGGGGCGCCAGGTGACCAACACCGTCAGCACCGACGAGAGGTTCGCCCGCAAAGGCGCGGGGGAGAACCGCAGCAACCGGGCTTACTACTACCGGGTCATCAAAGAGAAGCGTTGCGTGCTCACCGATCCCTATCCCTCCCTGGGGGGCAACAAACTGGTGGTGACGGCGGCCTATCCCATCTTCAACGACAAGAACGAACTGCTCTACATCGTTTGCGTCGACATCACCCTGGAAAACATCCTGACCATCGTCCACCCCGCTTCCATCGACTCGGTGATCGGCCGCTTCAACAAATGGGTCTATGCCGCCTTCAGCGTGGCGCTCTTCGCCGTGGCGCTGCTGCTCTTCGTCAAGGCGATCGAGAGCTTCATCTCCTACGGCCTGCAGTTCGAGCAGATCACCGTCAAGGATATGTTTGAATCCACCATTCTCCTGACCCTCTCCCTGGCGATCTTCGACCTGGTCAAAGCGATCTTCGAGGAGGAGGTCCTTGGGGCCCACAAACAGCACGCCGAGGAGGATATCCACAAGACGATGGTCCGCTTTCTCGGTTCCATCATCATCGCCCTGGCCATCGAGGCGCTGATGCTGGTCTTCAAGTTCGCCATCACCGATCCCAACAAACTCCTCTACGCCGTAGGGCTGCTCCTGGGAATCACGGCGCTCATGATCGGCCTCTCCATCTACCTGCGGACCATCGATCGGCGTCGATGAAGAAACGTCTCGTCATCTTTGACATGGACGGGACGCTGACCGACAGCTCCCGGGTCATCGCCAACTCCATCAACCACGTGCGCGGTCGCCTCGGGTTGCCGCCGATGGAACCGGAAGCGATCGTCTCCCGGATCAACGACCCCCATCTCAACGCCGCCGAATACTTTTACGAGACGGAACGTTTCGAGCCCAGGCACGAAGCCTGGTTCGCCGAATACTACAGCGCCAACCATCAGCGGGAATTGCTGCTCTATGACGGGATCCGGGATCTGCTGGCGTGGCTGAAGGGGCGGGGGTGCCTCCTGGCGGTCGCGACCAACGCCTATCGCCGTTCGACCCTGGAAACACTGGAACATCTGGGGATCCGCCCCTTCTTCGACGCCTTTGCCAGCTACGACGAAGTGGAACGGGGCAAACCGGCTCCCGATATGCTGTGGAAGATCCTGAAGGAGCTGGATTGCCGTCCGGAGGAGGCGCTTTTCGTCGGAGACGGAGAGCGGGACCTCCTGGCGGCGGAAGCGGCGGGGATCGATTTTGTGCTGGTGGAGTGGGGGTTCAGCCGACACGAGCAGGCGGTCGGAAGCGTCCGGGAGCTGAGGAGGCTTCTGGAGGAACGCTGCTGATCCTCTATCTTTTCTCCGCCAGGGCCTCCCGGGCGAAGACGTAGACGACGGCGTTGTAGAGGGAGAGGTAGTAGATGCCCACCAGCGCGATGGGCAGGAGGAAGATCGACAGGGCGATCCACGAAAAGAGCAGGGCACCGGCGAAGACGATCAGCGACCAGATGAGGATCAGGACGAAGTAGTCGTGGGTGAAGGTACGCTTCCAGAATCCGGGAGAGAAAAGGAGGAAGCTCCTTCGAAAGGCGTCCATGAAGGTGGGGGCTATGAGGACTTCGCCCATGACGCCGGGCATCAGGTAGCCCAGCCACATCCCCAGGAGGAGGAAGAAGAGGAGCGTCCCCAGGGCCCCGGGGGTGGAGATGGCGGCGGTCACGGCGGCGGCATCTCCGCTCTGGAGGGTCTGGACGTCGATGGAGAGGCCCATGAGCCCGATGAAAAGCAGAGAGAGAAGCATTAGGATGGCGAAGAAGCCCAGGAAGCCTCCCGCCGCGATGTCGAGGTGCCGGGTGAAGAGATCCCCCAACCGGGTGCGTCGGGCGACCTCGGCCATCTCGTCGGGACTTCGGAGCTCCGGCACCGCCCGGCCCACGTAGATCTGGATGGCGAAGCTGAGAATGGGATAGGCGAAGGCGAAAACGATCCCCACGACGGGGACCATCTTGAGCAGTGCGATGGTGATGAGAATGGCGAGGGCCCCCAGCGAGAGGGCGATGTTGCCTTTGAAGAAGTTCGAAGCGATCTGCAGCGCTTCACGGTTTCCCGCTTTGACCATGGCAGACTCCTTACTCGTATGGTTTTAAAGATATTGTAGCAGTTTATGGAGAGGGGCAATGCCAACGGGGTCGCATTTGCGTCGATCGTCGCATCGGAAGTACGGACTCCGTCACCAGGAACCTCCGCCTCCGCCTCCGCCCCCGCCGCCGGAGAACCCTCCTCCACCGGAAAATCCCCCCGTCGAACTGGCTTCCGGTTCGGAGAGGCTCGCGAAGTCGGAGCGGATGCTTCGATCGAGACGGTCGAAATCGTGCCAATCCCCTTCATACCACTCCGGGGGAGGAACCTGAAACGCCGTGTAGAGTCGGTTCCACTCTTCGGCCAGACCGAAGAGAACGGCATAGGGGAGAGTCCGGTCCAGATAATCGGGATGCGCTTTGAGGAGCCGCCGGATGCGGTCCCGCTCCACACGGGTGACGAACTCCCGAAATCCGGCCACCTGGCGCCAGGCCTCTTTGCCCCTGGGGGTCAGGGGGCCGACCCGCCGGTAGAAATACCAAACCCCGGCCCCCATCGCCACCAGAAGCATCGGAGGAGCGCTCAGGAGATCGGTGAAGTCCATACCGCGGACGGTGGGAAGAAAGCCGATGAGGACGACCGCCAGCCAGAGGAGGGAGAAAAGAGCGGGAACGATCTTTCCGCTTCGGAGGCTTCGGATCAGCATGCTGCCGCCCACGCTGAGGAATACCGTGAGCACGGTGAGCTGGACGACCATGTCGATGCCGTAATAGAGATAGGTGACATAGAGGATGAGTCCCGCGACAGGCAGTGCCGCCAGGGCGGCGATGAGCAGGAACTTCCTGCGTACTTTTTCGGGATTTTCCCGCAGATAGCCTTCGCGGACCGACCAGGCGTAGAGGCGTTTCGTGAGCTCTTCCAGGGCACGGTGAAGCCGTTCGTTCCGATGCTCCGAGGATGCACCGAAGCCGAAGGTGTCTTGGTATTTGAAAAGAATCTCCTCCAGGAGATAGCGCTGGTCTTCCGTGAGCTCTTCCCCCGCCTCTTTCCCGGTGCGCCGAATGAAGGGTTCGGTGCTTCTGCCGGGATTGTGGACCACCAGGTATCCCATCTCCGCCAGTTCCAGGATCGCCGGCGCCAGGTCCTTCGCGTCGGCGAATTTGTCGAGGACCAATCCCGCCTGCAGGATGCTGAGCCCTTCGGGAGGCAGGTAGCGGGGAGCGACGGAACCGGGATCCTCCCCCGCGCCGTTGCGCCGGGCGAAGAGGTAGAGCATTCCCAGATAGAGGAGGGTGGCGGGGAGGGGAAGGGTGGCCAGAAGATTCTGGAGAAAACCTCCGGAACGTTCGACCCTTCCGGAGTCACCGAGCAGCCCCTTGGGAAAAACCACTTCGATGGTGACCCCTTCGTGGGGGGCGAGGTTCCGGGTGGTGACGACGAAACGGTGATCGTCGATCCAGCGGGGAGGGGAGGCCGTCGAGCCGGTGGAGCCGTATCGACCGGTATAGCTGGAGACGGAGACGTCGCCCCGACGCAGAGGCGGGGGAAGCCGGAACTCGGCGGTGCTGAGGAGGACCGGGACCTTCCAGCCCGTTCCCACGACATTCCAGCGGATGGCGTCCGCATCTTCGGTGGAAGCGGGGAAGATGCCCCGGGCCACCCAGTAGCTGATGGTATAGAGATGCTCCCCCGTAATCCGGGAGGAGGGATCGCCGATCCTGAGCCGGATCATCTCTCCCGCATCGGAAGAGTGGATCGTCTCCATCTTCCAGGGGACCGCCTTGCCGTCCATGGAGACGGCAAAGCCGCCCAGGCCCAGATCGAGGGGGATCGAGGAGGGAGAGAGCCGTACCCGGGAGGGAATATCACGGTAAATGCCGTGACGCAGTTCTCCGCCAAAATCGTAGCGGATCCGTTCTTCGATGCGGAGGGAGCCGCTCTTTTTGACGGTGACGGCGGTGTGGAAGGAACGGATCTCTTCCGCATTTCCGACTCCCGTCGCCAGCAGCGCGAAGAGAAGGAGGCTGAGCAGGGATCTCATGTGCCGAAATCGATCCTGGGCATTTTTTTGACCGCTTCGGCTTCGTTCTCGTCGAGCTCGAAGAACTCTTTGGGCCGGAAATCGAACTTTTGGGCGATCAGCAGATCGGGAAAGGATTCGATCCGGGTGTTGTAGTCCCGGACCACGGCGTTGTAGTAACGCCGCGCGTTCTGGATGGCGTTCTCGATCTGGCTAAGCTGCTGCTGGAGATCGAGGAAATTGACGTTGGCTTTGAGGTCGGGATAGGCTTCCGCCAAGGCGAAGAGTTTTCCCAGGGCCTGGGTCAACAGATTGTCGGCGGCTTCGTGTTCTTTGACACTTTGGGCGCTGAGCCCCATCTGCCGCGCCTGAATCACTTTTTCCAGGGTCTCGGCTTCGTACTCTTTGTAGCCCTTGACCGTATCGACGAGGGCGGGGATGAGGTTGTAGCGCCGTTTGAGCTGTACGTCGATGTCGGACCAGGCGGCATCGGCGCTCTGGCGCAGGGAGACCAGTCGGTTGTAGAGGCTGATCAGATAGAGGACGGCTCCGATAATCAGCAGCAGGACAATCAATCCGGGATGCATGGTCGCTCCTTTTTCTCCTCGTTTTCATCAATTCTATCATACTCCGGAGCGGATGGGGGGAGGTGGGTAAACGGAGCGCAGGCTATAATGAACGGTGATCAGAATTGATGGAGAAAAAGGAAGGGTATGCAGAGAAAACATCCGATCGAATCGCTCTACATCACCTCCCGGGAAGCGGGAGCGGGAAGTATGGTCCTGGCCCTGGGATTGATGGAACTGCTCCGGCGTCACTACAGCCGCATCGCCCTCTATCGGCCTCTCGCGTTTGGGGACAGGCCCGACAGCGACGTGGAGACGCTTCTGGACCATTTCCGTCTGGAACAGCCCTTCGAAGAGACCCGGGGCATCGCGATGGAGGAGGCGGAACGGATCCTGGCGGAAGAGGGGCTCAAGGCACTCTTGGAACCGGTGGTGGAGCGTTATGAACGGCTGAGGGAACGCTACGATTTCGTCCTCTGTCTCGGAAGCCGAATGGAGGAGCTCAACCGCGCCCTGGGTATGGATCTCAACATCGAACTGGCCAAAAACCTCTCGGCGCCCGTGGCGGGAGTCTTCTCCATGCAGGGGGCGCCCTGGGAAGAGCTGGAGGAGGGGGTGGCCCTCTGGAGCCGGGCGATCCGCCAGGAGGGAGCGGAGATCTTTCTCCTCTGCGCCAACCACTGCCGTCCCGGGGTGCGGGAGCGGATGGAGGCGGAGCGGGAGCGGTTCGCCTCGTATCCCTTTCCGGTCTTCTGCCTGCCCCGTTCGCCGGAGCTGGAGCGCTTGACCATCGTGGATCTGATGGAGAGCCTTCCCATCGAGTGGCTGGCCGGGGAGGAACACCAGAAAGAGAACAACATCCACAGTTTTCGCCTCGGGACCATGGGACTGGGACGGCTCCTGCGGGAACTGAACCCCCACGAATTTATCATCACCGCGTCCGATCGGGCCGATCTGGTGGCGGGAATGATGCTCTCCGCCCAAAGCGTCGCCACCCCCGTCAACGGCGGAATTCTTCTCTGCGGAGAGCGTCCCGACGAGACCCTGATCCGGCTGGTGGAGGGACTCGACGAAATCCCCGCTCCGCTGCTCTACTCCGCCCGACACGAGCATGAGCTCATTCCCCCGGCGCTGAAGATCAAACCCTCCATCCGTCCCGGAAACCGCCGGAAGATCGATACCGCCCTCGATCTTTTCGCCGAGCATGTCGACCGCAGCCTCATCGAAGAGCGTCTCGATACGATGCAGCAGGAGATCGTGACACCGACGATGTTTCGCCTGCGGCTTTTCGAACGGGCCCGGAGCGAGCTCAAGACCATCATCCTGCCCGAAATCGAGGATGACCGGATCCTGACCGCCGCCGACCGTCTCCTGAGGCGAAAGGTGGTGAATCTCTTGCTGGTCGGGGGAGAGGAGGAGATCGCTCGCCGGGCCAAGAAACTGGGGCTCGATCTCGGGGGCGCGGAGATCATCGATCCCGCCAACGAACGGCTGCGGAGGCATTTCGCCTCGCTCTACCATGAAGTGCGCAAACACAAGGGAGTGACCCGGGACATCGCGATGGACCGGGTCAGCGCCAACAAAACGCTTTTCGCCACCCTGGCCCTCTACGACGGCCGGGGCGACGGGTTGGTCAGCGGGGCGATTCATTCCACCCGGGATACCATTTCCCCCGCGCTTCAGATCATCAAGACCGCCGAGGGATACCCCATCTCTTCCAGCTGCTTCTTCATGTGCCTCCCCACCCGGGTCCTGGTCTACGCCGACTGTGCCGTCAACCTCGATCCCACCGCCGAGGAGTTGGCGATCATCGCCCTGGAGACAGTGGAGACCGCGGAGAAATTCGGGGTGGAGCCCCGGGTGGCGATGCTCTCCTATTCCACCGGCACTTCGGGGGTGGGAGCCGACGTGGAGAAGGTCCGGGCCGCCACGAAGCTGCTCAAGGCCCGCCGTCCCGACCTGCCGGTGGCCGGTCCCATCCAGTACGACGCCGCCATCGATCCGGCCGTTGCCCGGATCAAAATGCCCGACAACCCGGTGGCGGGACACGCCACCGTTTTCATCTTTCCCGACCTGGATACCGGCAACATCGCCTACAAGGCGGTCCAGCGCTCCAGCGGGGCTGTAGCGGTGGGGCCGGTGATGCAGGGATTGCGCAAGCCGGTCAACGATCTGAGTCGAGGCTGTAGTGTCGATGACATCATCGACACGGTGGCGATCACGGCAATCCAGGCCCAGGAGCAGGGACAATGAAGATCCTGGTCCTCAACGCCGGCAGCTCCTCCCTGAAGTTCAAACTCTACGAAATGCCCGAAAAATCGCTCCTCGCCCAGGGGCTCATCGAACGCATCGGCGAGGAGGAGTCGGCGGTGCATCTCCGATACGGGGGCAAGCGTTTCGAGCATCGGGAGCGCCTGGCGAACCACCGGGAGGCCCTGGAGAGGCTGGAGACGCTGCTGCCCCGGCTGGGGATCCTGGAGAGTTTTTCGGAGCTGGGGGGCGCGGGGCACCGGGTGGTCCACGGAGGCGAAGCCTTCAGTGCGCCGGTGCGGATCGACGAAACGGTGCGGGAGACGATCCGCCGGCTCATCCCCCTGGCGCCTCTGCACAACCCGGCCAACCTGGAAGGGATCGAGGCCCTGACGGCGATCCACGGGAGCCTGCCCCAGGTGGCGGTCTTCGACACCGCCTTTCACCAGAGCATGCCCGCCGAAGCCTACCGCTACGCCGTCCCGGAGGAGTGGTACACCCAGTACCACGTCCGGCGTTACGGCTTCCACGGAACGTCTCACTACTTTGTCTCCCGGGAGTTGGCCCGGCGCAAAGGGGTGGACGCGTCGACGCTCAACCTCATCTCCCTCCACCTGGGCAACGGCGCCAGCGCCTGTGCCGTTCGCCGGGGAGAGAGCGTCGAGACCTCCATGGGTTTGACCCCCCTGGAGGGGCTGGTGATGGGGACCCGCAGCGGCGATCTCGACCCGGCGATCCTCTTCTATATGGCGAAGCATGGGGGACGGAGCCTCGACGCTCTGGACCGGGAGCTCAACAAGGCCAGCGGCCTCAAGGGGCTCTGCGGCAGCAACGACATGCGGGAGCTTCTCTCCCGTCGGGCGGCGGGGGAGGAAGCGGCGGCTCTGGCCTTCGATGTTTTCCTCCATCGCCTCGTCAAATACGTGGGGGCCTACGCCGCCCTTCTGGGACGGGTGGACGCCCTGATCTTCACGGGGGGGATCGGCGAGCACAGCGCCGAGGTGCGTCGGGCTCTCTGTGAACGGCTGGAGATCTTCGGGGTGGCGCTCGACGGTCCGAGCAACGAAGCTTCCGCTGCGGAGGCCCGCCGCATCGACGCCGCCGAGAGCGCCTGGGAGCTCTGGGTCATTCCCACCGACGAGGAGGGGGTGATCGCCGAAGCGACCTACCGGCTCGTCGCTTCCGAGTGATCGCTCACTTCGCCAGCCAAAGACGGATCAGGAGGCCCGGGGTCGTGGTGTAGCCGGTCTCCGCGAATGTCAACCTTCCCCGGCTGTCGTAGATGAGGCTGGTGGGATAGACGCCGATACCGAAACGGCGGGCGAGGGCGCCGGAGGGATCGGGCAGCACGGGATAGCGGAGTCCCCGCTTCCGCATCCAGGCGGCGAGGGTCGCGGCATCGCCGCTGCGGACCGCCACGGTGAGGACCCGGTAGTGGCGGGCGACCCGCTCCAGATTCTCCGCTTCCCGACGGCAGACGGGACACCAGCTTCCCCAGAAGTGCAGCAGGAACGGTTGGCCCGGCTTCAACAGCGTTTTTGCCGGGAGTCCCTCCAGGGTGTAGCCGGAGAGAGGGGGAAGGGTCGCCTCCGGAACGTCGGGTGCCCGCCAGAGATTGACGAGCCGGGAGACGATGAAGAGCGTCAGGGCGAAGAGCAGCGCTTCCTTTCCCTTTCGCAGGAGTTTGCGGCCCCGGGAATCCTCTTTTTCCGTTTTTTGCGCCATCGCTTCAACTTTTTTGGGAAATTATAGCTATAATTTTTGACGCCGCGAATGCCGAGGAAGGAGGAGAACATGAACGAGACTGCCGCGGGAATGTCCCAGACAATGCCGCTTTATCTGATCGGGGTGGGAATCATTCTCATCGCCGCGTTGATCTATCTGCTGCTCAAAATGCGAAAAAAAGAGCAGCGTTCGGAGGAAGAGGAAGTCTCTCCTCCTTCCGAGGCTCCCATTGAACCGGAGTCCGTTCCGGCTCCCCCGGTGAGCGAGCCCGAGCCGGAAGAAGAGGAGACGGTCTCCCCCGCCCCGGAGGAATCGGAACCTGCGTTGGCGGAGGAACGGGGGGGCTTTCGGGAAACGCCCGGGATCGGGCGGGAGGATTTCGAACGCTTCGCCGGCCGGCGGGTGCTGGTGGTGGAGGACAACCCGGTCAACCGCAAACTGATTTTGACCCTGATGGACAAGACGGGCATCGAACTCGATTCCGCCGAAGACGGTATCGAGGCGTTGGAAAAGCTTCGGGCTCCCGGAGCCTCCTTCGATCTGGTCCTGATGGATGTGAATATGCCGAATATGGACGGTCTGGAGTGTACCCGGGAGATCCGGAAGGATGAGGCCCTCAAGGAGATTCCCGTCCTGGCTCTGACCGCCTCGACCACACCCGAAGAGGTGGAGGCGATCCTGGAGAGCGGGATGAACGGCTATCTGGACAAACCGCTCAAACTCGGTGAGCTCTATACCGCATTCGTCCGATATATCGGAGAGCCCCAGGGACGCGGGAAGGGAAGTTCTACGGGAACGGGTGCCGCAGCGGTCGAGACCGACCGGGAGATTTTCGACCCGACGGTAGGACTGGAACTCAGCAACGACGATGAGGAGCTTTATCGTTCTCTCCTGGAGGATTTCCTCCAGCAATACGGTACCTCGGACCGGCAGTTCGAAGCCCTGGTCTCCGCCGGAGACTTCGAGGGACTCCGAGGTCTGGTGATCGACCTGGAGGGGCTCGCCGGGATGCTGGGTGCGATCGAGCTCTATCGCAAACTCCTGGAGGTCAACCGGGTCCTGGATGGGGGAACGACGATGATCCTGAGGGATTATGTGGAAGAATATGCCGACGCTCTCGCACGGCTCAAGGAGGAGATCGGCCGTTATCTCGGTCGTTGAGGCTCCTTTCCCCGTTTTCCGGGATCTCCTCCCGGCTTATCTCCCAAATTGATATAATACGCCCAACTTCTATCTTCCGAAGCATTCAGAGATTTTTCACAAAGGAACCGAACCATGCTTTCGACCGTCAACCTCACCCAGCGCTACGGCAAGCGCGTCCTTTTCGACAAGATCAACCTCACCCTCGACCCCGGCAAACGCTACGGTCTCATCGGGGCCAACGGCGCGGGGAAATCGACCTTCATGAAGATCCTCGCCGGGGAGATCGAGCCCAGCGAAGGGGAGGTGCAGATCCAGCCCGGGGCGAAGCTGGGGATGCTGGGGCAGAACCAGTACGCCTTCGAGGAGTTCACCCTCCACGACGCGGTGCTCTACGGCAACAAACGCCTCTACGACGCCATCAAGGAGAAAGAGAAGCTCTACATGGAGGGGAACTTCGACGACGAGAAGGTCAACGAGCGCCTCGGGGAGCTGGAGATGATCTGCGTGGAGGAGGACCCCACCTACGAGTGCGACGTGCGCATCGAGAAGCTCCTGACCGCCCTGGGCTTCCCCGTGGAGCGGCACCAGGACCTCATGAGCTCCCTCACCGGCGGCGACAAGTTCAAGATCCTCCTGGCCCAGGTACTCTTCCTCAAGCCCGACATCCTGCTCCTGGACGAGCCCACCAACAACCTGGACATGGAGACCATCGCCTGGCTCGAAGAGGAGCTGCGCCGCCACGAGGGGGTCCTGGTGGTGATCTCCCACGACCGCCACTTCCTCAACGCCGTGGTGACCCACATCCTCGACCTGGACTTCCAGACCATCCGGGAGTTCACCGGCACCTACGACGACTGGTACATCGCCGCCAACCTCCTGGCCAAGCAGGCGGAGATGGAGCGGCAGAAGAAGCTCAAGGAAAAAGAGGAGCTGGAGAAGTTCATCGCCCGCTTCAGCGCCAACGCCTCCAAGGCCAAGCAGGCCACCAGCCGCCAGAAGCAGCTGGAGAAGCTCGACATCCAGGAGATCAAGCTCTCCAGCCGCCGGGACCCCAGCATCCTCTTCAAGCCCAACCGGGAGATCGGCAACGAGGTCCTGGAGGTGGAGGATCTGGCCAAGAGCTACGGAGAGCACAAAGTCTTCGAGCACCTGAGCTTCAAGGTGGAAAAGGGGGACAAGATCGCCCTCATCGGCGGCAACGGCGTGGGCAAGACCACCCTCCTGGAGATCCTCATGGGCCATCTGGAGCCCGACGCGGGCCGGGTCAAATGGGGCCAGACGGTCCACACCACCTACTTCCCCCAGAACACCACCGAGATCGTCAAAGGGGAGGAGAAGCTTTACCAGTGGATCCAGAACCACAACCAGAAGTGGCACATCGACGAGATCCGAAAATGCCTGGGACGGATGCTCTTCAGCGGCGAGGAGCAGGAGAAGGAGGTGGACGCCTGCAGCGGCGGGGAGAAGCACCGGATCATGATGAGCAAGATGATGATGGACGAGGCCAACTTCCTGGTCCTGGACGAGCCCGACAACCACCTGGACCTGGAGGCGATCGTCTCCCTGGGCGAAGCGCTCCACGCCTACCAGGGGGGCGTCATCTGCGTCACCCACGACAGGGAGCTCATCGACGCCTTTGCCAACCGCATCCTCAAACTGCATGAAGATGGCACCCTTGTCGATTTCAAAGGAAATTACGAAGAATTTGTGAAAACAGCTGATTCGTAGGTGGCAGCCGACCTAAAAAAACGCAAATCGAGATCATTCGCGCTTGCCCAGTTTCCGGTGTCAGTTTGATTTTTTAGTCTCTTAAAACCGCCATTTTATGGGTGTTTTGTAGCTTGTGGCTCCGGATGCTGGAACCATGAAAGCTGCCCATAGAATGGGATTTTATATAGCGTTGCAGCCAAAAGTGTCACCTGTGTCTCCAAATGGATTGAGGCTTCGTTTTACTTTTAGATGCTGTCCGTCAATAAACCTCGCGTAGTGCTGCATAATTTGAGTCGCGTTCTTGTGACCGACAATTTGTGCGATTTCAAGAATTGAAAGCTCGCCTTGTGTCAGCATGTGAGTTATGAATGTGTGCCTCGTAGAGTACATATCCCGGTATGGTATTCCCAGCTTCTTGATGAGTTTAGACCAGTGATGTCTCGGTGTGCGCGACCCTGTAAAGTGATTTCCGCTGTCGTTCGGGAAAAGCCAGTTTGTGGCAAGCAAAAGTTGGCCCATAACAAATGGCATAAGGTTGTCGAAAATCGGAACGGTTCTGACGGAAAATCGCGTTTTAGGCGTGGTGACTTTTCCGTTCCTTAGACTGTGTTCTATTTTGATAGTTTTATTGTGCAAATCGACATCCTCTTTCCTGATCGCAAGAATTTCGCCTGGTCGCGCTCCTGTATAAAATGCGATTGCAAGATAATTACGAAACCATCCTCTTGCTGAATCCAAAATCATCGCTACTTCCTCGGCGCTGAACGGATTGCGCTCCTCTTCCTGGTGTTCCGGCAATTTGATGTTTTTCGCCGGGTTGGTTCTAATTGTCTCGTAGTCGATAGCGACATCGAGGATCGCGCCGAGAACGCCGAGATATTTCCTGGTCGTTTTGGGTGACGCAGAACGGAGCGCGGCTTCCGCGAAGTCCCGGACGTCGCCTCGGGTGATCTTTTTCACGTCCCCGTGAAAATGCTTCTCGATGCGTTCGACCTGCGCTTGGAGTTCCCAGTAGGTCTTGAGGTGCTCTTTCGACCTTAGATATTTCTCGGCATACCATGAGAACTCCTTTGGCCGCTTTGCCTCTTCTATCTCCCGCTCCAACTTTCCGCTCAAGATTTTCTCCCGGAGCTCCGGGACGATTTCGCGCTCCAAAAATCGCCGATTCTTCGGGGTGTCATCAAGCCGCGTGCTCCTCTGGATTACTCGTTCACCCACCTTATACTTGATATAGAGCTTTCGCCCTCTTCGATAAATATTTACCATCATTTCCCCCATCAACAATAGTGGAAACTGGGCTTTCTATTGTAGCACGGCCTCCATTACTTTCTGGGCGACGTCTCCACGTTCGCCCCTCACCCACCGTACCATCGCGGCCACGTCCCAGAAGGGTTCCGGGTCGCCAGGCTTTTGATGGTAGTGGACTCCGTTTCGGAAGGTCGTCCCCTTCCTGCGCTTGAGCCAGTCCTTCGACCTCCCGATGTGTTTCGCCATTTCACCGGTGCGCATAAACGCCGCTGTTTCCATGACCGCTTTCTCAGAATGGAATCTCGTCGTCTGCACCCATTTCGGGGATGGGCTGCTGTTGCTGCTTTGGCGGTTGCGGGGCCTGTCTCGCCTGCGGAGGCTGGCCTTGCTCGCCATCTCCCTTCTTGATGACGGGCGTCACCTGCTCGACGATGATAACGAC
>CAZGGT010000225.1:0-9115 GCA_964525335.1 uncultured Nitratifractor sp.
AAAAGAAGTCGAATCCGGAGATTCGAATGGATGGGGTGGAGGGACTCGAACCCCCGAATGGCAGGACCAAAACCTGCTGCCTTACCACTTGGCGACACCCCAGCCGCTTCGTGTCATAAACCCTTGGCTTATGTGGACGGCATTATAGCCCAAACGGGAAGGCTTGTCAAGGGATATGCAGGAAAAATCGGAAAAACGGCGATAGGGTATAATCGTCCGATGGAAAGGAGAGTGGCAGAGTTCGCCATCCGTCTCCAGATATCAAAGAAGAGATGAAGGAGGAGAGTGCATGGCATCGGATGCGATCGAAAGAGTCGAACGGGCGATCGAAGAGATCAAAAAAGGGAACATGGTCATCATGATGGATGACGAAGATCGGGAAAACGAGGGGGACCTGGTCTACGCAGCCACCTTCAGCACGCCGGAAATGGTCAATTTCATGGCCAAGGAGGCCCGGGGATTGATCTGTACTCCCATCAGCCGCAAGATCGCAGAGCGCCTCGACCTGGTCCCCATGGTCGCCCGCAACGACTCCATGCATGAGACCGCTTTCACCGTCAGCATCGACGCGGCGACGGCGAAGACCGGGATCTCCGCGGCGGAGCGGAGCGAGTGCATCTCCCTGCTGGCGTCGCCCCTGAGCCGCAGCGACGACTTCGTCCGGCCCGGGCACATCTTCCCCCTCATCGCCAAAGATGGAGGTGTCCTGGTGCGCACGGGCCATACCGAGGGCTCCGTGGATCTCTGCAAGTTGGCGGGATTGGCCCCGGCGGCCGTCATCTGCGAAATCATCAAGGATGACGGCACGATGGCCCGTCGGGACGACCTGCGGGAGTTTTCGCAGAAGCACGCCATGCCCATCGTCTACATCTCCGACATCGTCGAATATCGGCTGGCCAACGAAAAGCTGGTAAAACGACTCGACGAAGAGGAGATCGAGTTTCAGGGGGTCAAGGTCCGAAAGATCCGCTACGAGGACCATCTGGGGCGGGTCCATACCGTTATCCAGTTTTACCGGATCCACGAAAACGAGAACGTCCGTTTTCACAATATCGGCACCGACATCGATCTGCTCCTGGAGGAGAAACGTTACAACGCGATGCGCAGCAGCATCGACTATCTCCGCCAGAACGGAGGACTCCTGATCTTCCTCGACAGCAAAACCATCTCCAAGGAGCAGGCCAAGGAGATCGGGGTCGGCGCCCAGATCCTCCAGGACCTGGGGGTCAAGAGCATCCGGCTCCTGACCACCAACGTGGAGACCGAGTTCGTGGGGCTGGGAGGGTTCGGCCTGGACGTGGTCGAAAAGATCGATATCGGATAAGATGCCTTCCCTGTCTCTCTCGTCCCGCCGTACCATCACCTCTCTCTATATGTGGGGCGTTCTGGTTCTGTTTCTCCTGGTAGGTATTTTTACCGCGGTGGCGATCTATGTGGAGTATTGGGAGTTCGACCGGGAAAGCCAGCGACTTCGTTCCCGTTATCTGGAAGAACAGAAACGGAAAATCCGCTACGACACCGAACGGGTTCTCCGCTTTATCGAAAGCGAATACCGCAAGCGCCACGGTCATATTTCGGAGTCTCTCCTCCAGGCACAGATCATGAATGCCATCGGAGCTCTGTACGGGCGACCCGACGGGACCGGATATATCTTCATCTATGGGTGGGACGGTACCTGTCTCTCGGACCCGGTTCAGCCTCACAACGTGGGCAAAAATCTCTACGAGTTTCGGGATCCCGACGGTGTGCAGGTGATCAAAGAGCTCATCGACGTTTCCCGCCGTCCCGGAGGGGGCTATGTCCGCTACACCTGGATCAAACCCACGACCAAAAGTCGCAGTCCGAAAATCTCCTATGCACGGGCGTTCCTCCCCTGGCGATGGATGGTGGGCACGGGGGTCTATCTGGACGAAATCGACAAGGTGATCGCCCGGAGACGGCAGGCGCTGCGAGAGAAAACCCGTGGATCCATCTTCAAAATTCTGGCGCTTATGGGATTGCTCTTCGTCGTAGGGCTCGCAGGGGTTCGGATACTCAACGGAATCATCCGGAGGGAGACCGAACGACTCAATCGCTTTTTCGAACAGGCGGCGACGCGACATCTTCTCATCGACGAATCCCGGGTGGGGCTCGGAGAGTTTCGTTCCATGGTCCGTCATCTCAACGCGATGGTGAGTGAGATTCACCGTCGCAAGCGCCGGCTCAAAGAGATCAATGCCTCGCTGGAAGCGACGGTGGAAGCCAAAACCGCCGATCTCCGGGAACGCAACCGTCTCCTGCGGGAAGAGAAAGCCTTCGGTGAAGCGTTGGTTCAGGCCCAGGATAGCTTCATCCGCCAGTCGATCCACGAGGTCAACACGCCGTTGGCGGTGATCATGACCCACATCGATATCTACAAGATGAAGTATGGCGAGAACCGCTACCTGGCCAAGATCGAAGCCGCAGCCAAAATGATCGGGACGATCTACGACGATTTGAGCTATATGGTCAAAAACAACCGGTTCGAATATCCCCGGAGTCCCATCGAACTGAGCGTCTTCCTCCGGGAACGGATCCGCTTTTTCCGGGAAATCGCCCTGGGCAACCGACTGACGATCACGGAACGGATCGAAGCGGGAATCACGATCCGTTTCAGCGATGTGGAGCTTCAGCGGATCGTCGACAACAACCTCTCCAATGCCATCAAATATGCTCGGGAACATAGTGAAATCATCGTCATATTGCGCCGGGAAGAGCGCGGAGTGATTTTGGAGTTCGTCAGCCACTCCCGAAAGCCGATCCGGGATCCCCGGAGAATTTTCGAACCCTATCACCGGGAGGATCGTGGGGTGGAGGGATTCGGCCTGGGGCTGCAGATCGTCCGAAGTATCTGCGAAAAGAACGGAGTACGCGTCGACGTGGAGTCCGACGAATCGCGGACGATGTTCCGGTACACGTTCGGGAAGGAGAATGAGGATGCGTGTTCTGCTGCTTGAGGATGAACGAATGCTTCAGGAGGCGATCCGGGAATATCTGGGAGCGACCGGCTATCATGTCGATGCCTACGAGGATGGGCTGGAGGCATACGAAGCGATTCGCAGGCAACGGTACGAACTGTTTATTCTCGATATCAATACCCCGTCCATCGACGGATTGAACCTGCTCGAAAAAGTTCAGAAAGAGATGATTCAGGTTCCGACCATTTTCATCAGTGCCATCACCCGGATCGAGCAGATCAGCCGCGCCTATGAGCTGGGATGTTACGACTATCTCAAAAAACCGTTTCATCTCAAGGAACTGACGCTCCATATCGAGCGATTGATGAAGATCGCGAACCATCGTACCGAGAACGAGGTGATCATCAGCGCCCATTATCGCTACGATCTCTCTCGCCGAAAACTTCTCTACGACGGAAAAGATCAGCCCCTGACGCAACGCCAGGCCCAGATCATCGACCTGTTGGCCTCCAACCTGGATCGCATCGTCGACTTCGAAGTCCTTCGTTCCTATGTCTGGGAAAACGCCCCTATCGACAATGCCACGATCCGTGCGGAGATGCACCGGGTGCGCCAGGGACTTCGGGAAGATCTCATCGAAAGCGTCAAAGGAATCGGCTATCGGATGCGGAAAAAGCGGCATCCATAAGTGGTTTTGCGTGTCCCGTTTCCTCCGGAAACGTGGTGACGGCAAAGGAAAGAAACGTTAAACGCTCTATGATGAACTGTTTGGGGAAATTCGGAGAACAAGGGGATGAAAAGAAAAGATCGCCGATGGAGTCTCAGCGCGCCGCGCGGTAGAGTGCCTCATCGCCGGTTTTGAGACGGGCGATGAGATCCCGGTCCATGCTGGAGATAGAGCGGCACGTCTCTTTGACCTCTTCCAGGTTTTTTCGGTTCATCGGTTCATCCGAGAGGCGAGTGAGCCGATCGATTCCCTCTTCGATGGAGAGAAGATAGTCTTCGTGAGGTTTGAGTGCCGTATCGGCACTGAGGCGGGAGGCCTCCCGCTCCATCCGGTCCAGAAGCGCCCGGAGTTCCCGACGGGTTTTGATCAGGGTGGGGATGTCGTTTTCCCGGTTGAGAACCGTCGATTTTTCGACGATCCACTGGCAGTAGACCTGCTGATCCTCCAATACCTTGTCCGCCGTCTTGACAGGGCTTGCGGCCTGAATGGCGACCGACAGCAAGAGGATGGTTCCCATTCCCTTCAGAAATGCCTTCATTGTGCTCCTCCTTTTCCCCTCCGAAGCGAAATGCTCAGATTCCCAAGAGTATAGTCAGTTACGCAACGGGGATATATCGGATATTTCCTACACATCCGCAGTGTCGTTTTCGGCGCGCTCTTCCGTGGGGATGTTACCTCTTTGCACACCCGCTTCGTTTTTCGCAGTTGCAGGCGCCAATGCATGCCGATGCTACGTTCCTGCTATGTTCCTTTTCTACCATTGAAGTGTCCCGATCCGCCCGTTTCGGGCCAATCATCGAAAAGGAGGGAACGACATGACCGAGGAAAAGGCACGAGCCTACTGGAAGGAGAATATCTCCGCGATATTGAAACTCCTGGCCATATGGTTTATCGTTTCGTACGGCGCGGGTATTCTCTTTATCAATCAGCTGAACGCGATCGAGATCAGCGGGGTGAAACTGGGGTTCTGGTTCGCCCAACAGGGGTCGATCTACGTTTTCGTGATTCTGATCTTCGTCTACGTCAAGTGGATGAACCGGATCGACGAAAAATATGATGTCCACGAGTAGGAGGTGAGACCATGGATTTGCAGACTCTGATCTATCTCTTCGTGGGCCTCAGCTTCGCCCTCTACATCGGCATCGCGATCTGGTCCAAGGCGGCCAGCACCAAAGATTTCTACGTCGCCGGCGGCGGGGTCCATCCCATCGCCAACGGCATGGCGACGGCGGCCGACTGGATGTCGGCGGCCTCCTTCATCTCCCTGGCGGGAATCATCGCCTACAAGGGAAGCGACGGCGGCGCCTACCTGATGGGTTGGACCGGCGGGTATGTCCTGCTGGCGCTGCTGCTGGCTCCCTACCTGCGGAAGTTCGGCAAGTTCACCGTGCCCGATTTCGTGGGAGACCGCTACTACTCCGACATCGCGCGGACCGTGGCGGTCGTGGCGGTGATCTTCATCTCCTTCACCTACGTCGCCGGGCAGATGCGGGGGGTCGGGATCGTCTTCGCCCGCTTCCTGCAGGTCGACGTCAACACCGGCGTCGTCATCGGGATGGTGATCGTCTTCATCTACGCGGTCCTGGGAGGGATGAAAGGGATCACCTACACCCAGGTCGCCCAGTACATGGTGATGATCGTCGCCTACCTGATCCCGGCGATCTTCCTCTCCCTGATGGTGACCGACACCTTCCTGCCCCAGCTGGGGATCTTCGCCAAGACCACCTTCGCCTTCCACGACGGGGTGAAGGAGATCCCGGCGGGGACCTATCTCATGCACGCCCTCGATCAGTCCCTGGTGGACCTGGGCTTCAACGAATACACCAAGCCCGGCAACCTCTGGAACATGTTCATGCTCACCGTCGCCCTGATGGTGGGAACGGCGGGACTGCCCCACGTCATCGTTCGCTTCTTCACCGTCCCCCGGGTCAAAGACGCACGGATCTCCGCCGGCTGGGCGCTGCTCTTCATCGCGATCCTCTACACGACGGTCGCCTCCGTGGCCGCCTTCAGCCGGGTCAACATCATCGACCGGGTCCAGAACGTCCCCTACCAGCAGTGGGTCACCGAAGGGGTCAAACAACCCGACGGCCGAATCAACCACGGATCCTGGTTCAAGACCTGGGAGGACGGTTCGCTCCTGGCCTGGAACGACCGCAACGGCGACGGCAGGATCCAGTACGCCGCCGGAAAGGCCTTCGACGATCCCAAGGGCAAGCCCCATTTCGACGATCACAAGCGGGCGCCCGACGGGCACCGTCTGACCACCAACCCCCTGCCGCCTCAGGGGCACAAACCCTTCGACAACGAGGTCTACATCGACCGGGATATCATCGTCCTGGCCAACCCGGAGATCGCCAACCTCCCCAACTGGGTCATCGCGCTGATCGCCGCGGGAGGCCTGGCGGCGGCCCTCTCCACGGCGGCGGGGCTGCTCCTGGTCATCAGCTCCTCCATCAGCCACGACCTGCTGGGACGGGTCCTCTTCAAGGATCCCGTCACCGGCACGTCCAAACTCAGCGACAAGGCGGAGCTGATGGCGGCCCGACTCTCCGCCATCGCCGCCATCGTGGTGGCGGGATACCTGGGGATCCATCCTCCGGGCTTCGTCGCCCAGGTGGTCGCCTTCGCCTTCGGACTGGCGGCGGCGAGCTTCTTTCCCGCCATCATCCTGGGAATCTTCGACAAGCGGATGAACAAGGCCGGAGCCATCGCGGGGATCAGCGTGGGCCTGGTCTTCACCTTCGGCTACATCGTCTACTTCGTCTTCATGGGCGGCGACCCCAAGAACTACCTCTTCGGCGTCGCTCCCGTGGGGATCGGGACCATCGGGATGGTGCTCCACTTCATCGTGGCCCTCGTCGTCTCCCGGATGACCGAACCCCCGCCGGCGCATATCCAGGAGATGGTCGAAAACATCCGCATCCCCCGCGGCGCGGGCGAAGCGCACGATCATTGATCTTCACTGAGGCGTCGCCTCAGTGAAGTGAAAAGTGAAAAGTGAAGAGTGAAGAGTTTTGGTTGGGCCGTGTTACGGCCCTTTTCGTTAAAATAAAGGAACGCGAAGCGTTCCATCCTGAACTTTTCACTTTTCACTTTTCGTTCTTCACTCCATCCGAAGGATTGCCATGAGCTTCAACGACCAGAAATCCTTTCTCCGCTCCATCCACCCCTTCGACGAACTCTCCGAGGAGCTTCTGGACGACCTGGCGAAACGGATCGAGATCGCCTTCTATCCGGCGGAGACCTCCCTGACGCTCTGCGGGGCGGAGCCGGACCGTTTCTACATCATCATCAAGGGAGAGGTGAAGGCGCTGGACGAGAACGACACCGTCGTGCGGATCTACCGGGAGAAGGACGGCTTCGACGCCGACGCCCTGCTGGAGGGCCATTGCGCCTACCACTACCTGGTGAGCGAGGATCTGATCTGTTACGAGATCGACAAGGAGAGCTTTCTAAACCTCTTCGAGGCGAGCGAACCTTTCCGTCGGTTCTATCTTATGGATATCGTGGAGCGGCTCGAACACCTCAAGAAACGGGAGCGGGACAACGGGATGGGGGAGTGGATGACCGCCCGGGTGAGCGAGAGCTACATCCACGAGCCCTGCCTGGTCGACGCCGGGACGCCGCTGCTGGAGGCGCTGCGCCGAAGCGTGGAGATGGGCCGTTCCGAGATCATCGTGGAGCGGGGAGAGGCGGAGTACGGGATCGTCGCCGACAGCGATCTGAAACGGATGCTGGCGGAGGGGAGCTACGATCCTGCCGCGTCCGTCGGATCCGTGGCCCGTTTTCCCCTTTTGACCGTCGAGAAAGAGGAGTTTCTCTTCAACGCCTATCTGGAATTGATACGAAAAAATATCAAACGCCTGGGAGTCACGGAGAATGGACGGCTGCTGGGGGTGTTGGAGCAGATCGACATCCTGAGCCATTTCGCCAACCACTCCCACCTGGTCACCGTCAAGATCGAACGGGCGCGGAGCGTCGAGGAGCTCAAGGAGGCGAGCCGGGGCTACCTGACCATCGTCCGACGCCTCTACGCCCAGGGGCTCAAGTCCCGCTACATCGCCAAGCTCATCAGCGAGATCAACCGCAAGCTCTTCACCCGCCTTTTCGGGATGATCGTCCCCGAAGAGCGGCGGGGAGAGTGCGCCCTGCTGGTGATGGGAAGCGAGGGGAGGGGAGAGCAGATCATCCGCACCGACCAGGACAACGCCCTGATCCTCCGGGACGGGGTCGACCCCGAACCCTTCGCCGGCGACATGGAGCGCTTCAGCGCCACGCTGCTGGAGTTCGGCTATCCGCCATGCCCCGGCAAGATCATGGTCACCAATCCCTACTGGCGACGCAGCCTCTCGGAGTTCAAGGCGCAGATCGACCGGTGGATCGACCGTCCGGACGAGGAGAGTTTCATGTACTTCTCCATCTTTTTCGATGCCGAAGCGGTGGCGGGAGACGGGGCCCTCAACCGGGAGATCAAATCCTACATCTTCAGCCGTTTCGACGCCCGCAACGACATCTACATGGCCCACTTCGCCAGGCTGGCGCTGCTCTTCGAGACGCCGGTGGGGATCTGGAGCTCCCTTCTGCACAAAGACCGCCACGTGGACATCAAAAAGGCGGGGATCTTCCCCGTGGTCCAGGGGGTGCGGGCCCTGGCCCTGAAGTACCGGGTGGAGGCGCTCTCGACGGTGGAACGGATCAAGGAGCTGACGCGGCGGGAGATCCTGGAAGAGTCCGCCGCCCGGGAGCTCATCGAAGCCTTCGACGCCCTGAGCACCCTCCGCCTGGGCGCCCAGCTGCGGGCCATCGACGCGGGCAGGGAACCCGACAACATCATCCACAGCGACGAGCTCAGCAAGATCCAGCGGGACCTGCTGCGGGACTCCCTGGAGATCGTGGAGCGTTTCAAAGGGTTCGTCACCCGCCACTTCGAACTCGACAGGCTGCCGGGATGAAAAGAGTGGGAAGTGGGGAGTGGGGAGTGGGTAGTGCCGCTTTCTGCGGCAGTTTGGATGGAAAGCGTTGCAACGCAACGCAAACCGACATTCAAAACTCAAAATTCAAAATTCAAAACTCCGGAGAGCGTCCATGAACGCTCTCCAGAAATGGTGGAGTAAAAAGAGGCTCAAAGACCAAAAATACGCCTACCTCCTGGAGCCCTACGAGGGGGACGAGGTGGTCGTCCTCGATACCGAAACGACGGGGATGGATCCCAAAAAGGACGAGATCCTCTCCATCGGGGCGGTGATCGTCCGGGGCAACCGGATCGAGCTGGGAGAGGCGTTCGAAGCGTGGCTCAAACCCCGGGGGGAGATCGGGGAGGAGAGCATCAAGATCCACGGCATCCGCCGGGTGGACGTGGAGCGGGGGGAGGAGCCGGAGGCGGTGATCCCGCGACTGCTCGATTTTATCGGCAACCGCCCCCTGGCGGGCTACTACATCCGCTTCGACC
>CAZGGT010000226.1:0-3039 GCA_964525335.1 uncultured Nitratifractor sp.
GGTCAAGATGCTCCGCAAAATCGTCGAGGAGCAAAACGTCGCCATCATCATGGTCACCCACGACGAACGCCTCCTCCCCTACTGCGACAAGATCCTCGCCATCGAAAACCGCAAGGTGGTCACCAAAACCCAGGTGCCGAAAGGCTTTGTGTGAGGGCGGAGAGCGGAGAGCGGAAAGCTTAAAGCAGAGAGCTTAGAGCTTAGAGCATAAGGCGGAAAGCGGAAAGCGGAAAGCTTAGAGCGGAGAGCCTGAAGGTATTTCTGGCAAGATGGGGCGCATAAGCTTCTCCTGGAATCGGAGGGCTTCGCCCCCGCCACAGGGCAGCTCGGATACCGTCACGGTTTGGCTTTGAGCGGAAAGCTGAGAGCAGAAAGCTTGGAGCGGAGAACGGATATCCCTCAACAAATTTTATCCGTCAGAGACTAACGACTAACGACTAACGACTAACGACTATCGACTATCGACTATCGACTTGAGACTTGAGACTTGAGACTTGAGACTTGAGACTAAAGTCTTCCATCCCAACAACGAAAGGAACCCCCCATGAACCAACATCCCTCCTACATCGACTCCGTCGAGCCCATCACCCTCTACGACGAACTGGCCGAGTTTCTCGGCGCCGTGGAAGGCGGACTCTATACCGTCAGTTACTGGGAGATCGTCAAGATGGCGGGCCACAGCTGCGCCACCGTCGCCGGAGCCTGGCTCATGGCCACCCATGGGCTCAAAGCCCTCTACGGTGAGGAGATCCCCCGCCGGGGCGAGATCGAGGTGGCCCTGCGCTATGGCAAGCAGGAGCAGCACTTCGGCGTCGTCGGACTGGTCCTCTCCAACATCACCGGCGCCACCGTCGACGAAGGCTTCGGCGGCATCCCCGGCGGCCGTTTCGACCGCACGGGGCTTCTGAACTACGAAGCCCCCATCGAGACCGACATCCGCCTCACACGCCGGGACACCGGCGCCTCCGTCGGCGTCAACTACCGCCCCGGCAAGATCGTCAACCCCAAAGCGATCCTCATGAGCGCCATCGGCCCCAACGCCACTCCCGAAGACAAAGCCAGCTTTCCCCGACGTTTCCAGGAGATGGTCGCCACCGTCTTCGCCCACCAGGACGAAGTGATCGAGATCGTCAGAGACTGAATAACCGAGGAACCGGGCAACCGAGAAACCGAGGAACCGAGGAACCGAGGAATTTCTGAGCTTTGGTCGGGAAAGCGGAAAGCTAAAAGCTAAAAGCTGAGAGCGAAGAGCCTGGAGGTGATTCTCTTTCTCCTGGAATCGGAGGGCTTTGCCCCCGCCACAGGGCAGTTTGGATACTGTCACGGTTTGGCATTTGGGCGAAAAGCTTAAAGCTAAAAGCGAAAAGCGAAAAGCAGAGAGCTGATATCGTTCAACAAATTTTATCCGCCATGAACTAACGACTAACGACTTCGAACTTCTGCTATAATCCCGAATACCTGAGAAAAATACTCTGATTTAAGGAGGCCCGAACGTGAAGGTCTATCTCGACAACAACCGCCTCACCCCGGTCGATCCCCAGGTCCGGACGGCGATGGAGCCCCTGCTGGCGGAGCCCTGCGGGGATCTCCACGCCCCCCACTGGGCCGGGGCCGCTACCCGCAAAGCCTACAATACCGCTCTGGAGAAGTGCTACGCCGCTCTCCATGCCGACGCCAAGGACACCCTCTTTTTCACCTCCGGCGCCGCCGAGAGCAACAGCGCGGTATTGACCGATCTCTACATCCGCCTCATCCTCACGGGCCGGAAAAACAGCCTCATCATCTCCGAGCGCGAACCCCTCTCGATCCTCCAAGCCGCCCGGCGCCTCGAGGAGCAGGGGGTCAAGGTCCACCGCCTCCCGGTCACCGGGGAGGGGATCGTCGATCCCGAGAGCCTCACCGACTACCTGACCCCCCGCACGGGGCTGGTTTGCGTCAGCCTCGTGGATCCCGAGAGCGGGGCCATCAATCCCCTGGAGGAGATCGTGGAGATCTGCAAGCACTACGAGGTCCCTGTCCACACCGACGCCACCGGGGCCGTGGGCAAGCTCCCCATCGACCTGGAGAGCCTGGAGGTGAACTCCCTGAGCCTCTCGGGGGAGACGATCCACGCTCCCGCCGGCGTGGGGGCCCTCTACCTGCGGGCCGGGACCGAGCTGAGCCCCCTGGTCTCCGGCGGCCGCAGCGGGCCCGAGCGCTACCGGGGCGGCCCCCTGAACCTGGCGGGGATCGCCGGACTGGGCAAGGCCCTGGAGCTGGCCGTCGACGCCCTCGACTACGAGATGGAGGATGCCCGGGAGCTCCGGGACAGGCTGGAGGAGGGGATCCGGGAGCTGCCCGGCACGACGGTGATGATCCCCTGGGCCCGCCGGGTCCCCAACACTCTCCTGGCCGCCTTCGAGGGGGTCGAGAGCGAAGCGCTCCTCTACGAGCTCAACCGGGAGGGGATCGCCGCCTACAGCATGAGCCTCCACCCCTTCGGCGAGTGGGAACGCCCCTCCCTCGTGAAGCGCCTGGGCCTCGACCCCGCCCTCACCCACTCCACCGTGGGCTTCGCCCTGAGCCGCTTCAACACCGAAGAGGAGATCGAACACACCCTCAAGGTTCTCGACAACGCGCTGGAGTACCTCCGGAGCTTCAGCCCCGACGCCCCCCGAAAGGAGGAAGCATGAGCAAAGCACGGATGATGGCCTCGGGCCACTGGGAAGAATTTCCCTTCAAGATCGAAATGCTGGCGGAGAAGCCCAAGAACAACGGCCGGCTCACGGAGCGGGAAGCGGCCGATCTCCAGGGCGAGCTCCGGGTCCACGACTACGGCCGGGCCGAGATCGGAATGCGGATCCGCTGGTACTGGGTCCTGGACGAGGCGCAGCGCATCGTCGCCTGCCGCTACGAGCTCCTGGGCTCCCCGGTCCTGCGGGCCGTGGCCGACATGGCCGCCCTGCTCTGCCGCAACAAAAACCTCGACGAGGCGGAGAAGATCAACTACAAATCCCTGGAGTACTTCCTCCGGGACCACCCCTCCAATCCCGCCCTCCC
>CAZGGT010000227.1:0-5875 GCA_964525335.1 uncultured Nitratifractor sp.
CCGTAGGGGAGGAAGTGCCAGTAGCGGGGAGGGACGCCCCGCAGGCGCCGGGCGTGGCGGATGGGACACCAGAACTGTTCGGTGCGGGAGGCGATCTCCCGGACGTAGTCGATGAGGCCGTTGAAGTAGCCGCAGTAGACGCAGTTGAGCTTCTGCAGGGCGTTGAGATAGGCCAGGCGGTGGCGGTCGATGGCGATGTAGTCCCTGCGCCGGACCTTCGGGATGCGGTAGATGGGAAAACAGACCGCCTGGTAGACCGTGACGGAAGCGTCGAGGATCACGGCGGGAACGATCATGGCGTAGATCACCGGAGCGCTGAGGATGTAGGAGGGTTTGCCTTTTCTGATATAGTTCCAGAGAGGAATCCTCTCTTCCAAAAAATCGCAGGTAAGTCGTTCTCCCTCTTTCGAAAGTTCTTCGGCCAGCTCCCGTTCCGCTCCTTCGATTCGTTGCAGCAGTTCCCGGACCCGTTCACGGTCGATCCCCCGCTCGTCGATTCGCGTCTTCATCCGTCATGCCTTGGCCAGTTTGCGCCGCATGTAGGCGATCTTCTCCTGCAGCGGCAGGTTTTTGGGGCAGTGGTCTTCACAGGCCAGGAGGCTCATGCAGCCGAAGATCCCCGCGTCGTCCCCCACCAGCTCGTAGAAGTCGGCGTCGGTCCGTTCATCCTGGGGGTCCGCCTCGAACCGGGCGATGCGGTTGAGCCCCACGGCGCCGACGAAATCGGGGCGCATCAGGGCCGTGGCGCAGGAGGCGACGCAGATCCCGCACTCGATGCAGCGGTCCAGTTCGAAGGTGGCGTCCGCCGCGTCGGGGTCGACGGGCTTCTCGATTCGGGTGATCTCCCGCTGCTCTTTGGCGTGGACCCAGCTCTCGACCCGCTTGCTCATCCGGTCCATCCACCGGCCGGTGATGACCGAAAGGTCCTTGATCAGTTCGAAGGCGGGCATCGGCATCAGCCGGATACGACCGTCGGGATAGTCGGCGGTCCGGGTTCGGCAGGCCAGGAGGGGTTTGCCGTTGACCATCATCCCGCAGCTGCCGCAGATCCCCGCCCGGCAGACGAAATCGAAGGCCAGGTCCGGATCCAGGTCCTCCCGGATCATGTTCAGGGCCACGAAGAGGGTCATCCCCGGCGTCTCCTTGATCCGGTAGGTGGCCAGATGGGGCTTGGAGTGGGGATCTCTCGGATTGTATTTGAGGATCTCGAAGGTCAGTTCCCGGCCGCTGCCGGGATCGGTGGTCATGATCTTTTTCTTAGGCATAGCCTACCCCCAGGCGTTCGTTTTTGGCTTTGTAGTTCTCCGGCAGTTCGAAGTGCATCAGGGCGTCCTGGATCTCGAACCGATCCTTGCCCTGAGCCTCCAGCTCCCTGCGAATCCGATCCACCTCCTCCTGGCGACGGGCCGAATCGGGATGCTCGATGATCTGCCCTTTACGTCCGTAGCCCCGGAAGGCCGGCGGCATCTCCATCGCCATGATGTCGAGAGGCTCGTAGTGGACCTCCGGCAGGGTCGCCTCGGGATCGCTCCAGCGCACCAGGGTCCGTTTGAGCCAGTTTTTGTCGTCGCGTTTGGTGTAGTCCTCCCGATAGTGGGCCCCCCGGCTCTCGGTCCGCAGCAGAGCGCTGTAGGCGACGCTGATGGCGATCTTGAGCATCTTGGGGACCCGGTAGGACTCCTCCAGCTCGGGGTTGGCCCGGGTGCATTTGTAGCGCACACCGACCTGCCGGCTCTTGCGCAGGAGCTCCTGGAGCTCGTCGACCGCCTCCTCCAGGTGCTTGCCGTCGCGGAAGATCCCCACCTTCTCGTCCATGATGTGCTGCATCCGCCGCTTGATCTCGAAGATGCTCATCCCTTCGCTCCCTTCCGGACGCTCCAGGATCTCCCGCATATGGCGCTCCTCTTTGGCGATGTACTCCCGCACCAGGCCCGTATCGACCCGGATCTCGTTCTCGCGGCAGTAGTCGGCCATGTAGCTGCCGACGATCATCCCCGAGACCACCGTCTCCGCCACGGAGTTGCCTCCCAGACGGTTGAAGCCGTGGAGATCCCAACAGGCGGCCTCTCCGCAGGAGAAGAGCCCCCGGATCGTGGGGGATTCGCCCGTCGGTTTGGTGCGGATCCCTCCCATGCTGTAGTGCTGGGCGGGCCGGACCGGCAGCCACCCTTTGGGGCCCGGATCGGCCGGATCGATGCCGTTGAAGGTCATGGCGATCTCCTGGACGTCCCGGAGATTCTTCTCGATGTGCTCCCGTCCCAGGATGGAGATGTCGAGCCAGAGATGCTCGCCGAAAGGGGACGGAACCCCCTTGCCCTTACGGATGTGCTCCATCATCCGGCGGCTCACGACGTCCCGGCTCGCCAGCTCCTTCTTCTCCGGTTCGTAATCGGGCATGAAACGGTACCCGTCCACGTCCCGGAGCACCCCGCCGTCTCCCCGGCACCCTTCGGTCAGGAGGATCCCCGAAGGGACGATGGGGGTGGGGTGAAACTGCACCGCTTCGGGATTGCCCAGGTCGGCCAGTCCCGTCTCCAGGACCGCCGCCTGCCCCGTCCCCTCGCAGATGACCGCGTTGGTGGTGGTCCGGTAGATCCGCCCCCAGCCGCCGGTGGCAATGCAGGTGGCTTTGGAGACGTAGGCCTCGATCTCCCCGGTGATCAGGTCCCGGGCGATGGCTCCGTAGCAGCGCTCCCCCTCCACGATGAGGCGGAGCACCTCCTTGCGCTCGTGGATCTCCGCATCGTCTTTGATGGCCTGGTTGGCGACCCCGTAGAGCATGGTGTGCCCCGTGGCGTCGGAGGTGTAGCAGGTCCGCCACTTCTTGGTCCCGCCGAAATCCCGGGCGTTGATGAGCCCGTGGGCTTCGGGAGCCTCCTCGATGACGGTGTGCTGGGCGTTGATCACCACCTCTCGGGGCCCCTGGCGGACCCGGCTCCAGGGGACCCCCCAGTTGGCCAGCTCCCGGATCGCCTTGGGGGCGGTGGTGACGAACATCCGGGCGACCACCTGGTCGCAGCCCCAGTCGCTTCCTTTGACAGTGTCGGCGAAGTGGACGTCTTCGTTGTCCCCCTTGCCCATGACGGTGTTGGCCAGGCTCGCCTGCATCCCGCCCTGGGCGGCGGCGGAGTGGGAGCGTTTGACGGGGACCAGGGAGAGGACGATGGTATTGAGTCCCTTCTCCTGGGTCTGGACCGCCACCCGCAGACCGGCCAGCCCTCCCCCGACGACCAATGCATCGCAATAATGGATCTTCATGACGCGGGTACCTCCCCCTTGGCGGATTGGGGAACGTAACGCTCCCCGTAGTTGTGTCGATGCTCTTTGCCCAGTTTCCAGTAAGTTCCCAGGGCGCTGTAGGCCAGGAGAGAGAAAAAGAGGATCGCTCCCCACATGATGGCCTTGTTGCGGCGGCGCCCCTTCCGGGGTTCGGCGCGGACGGTGAAGCCCCACTTCATGGTGAGGCGGTAGAGGCCGATCATGGCGTGGAGGATCACCAGGGCGATGAGCAGCGCGTAGAGAAAGCCCATGTTGTCGGTGTAGATCCGGTCCGCCGAAGCGTAGGGGCCGATCTTTTCGGGCATGCTCATCATCATCCAGAGGTGCGCCGAGCCCAGGAAAAACATCCCGAACCCCGTCGCCGCCTGGACCATCCAGAGGATGGTGTCGGTATGGCCCATATGGGCCGAATGGGTCTTGAGGACTTTGTATTCCCTCCATTTGTAGGGAAATTTCCGCATCGCCAGCCCCGCATGGATCACGAAGATGACGAATACGATCGTCGCGGCGATCCCCACCAGCATCGGCTCGGGCTTCTCGAGGAAAAGGCTCCCCTCGAAGAGCTTGGTCTCCACATACATCGCATCCTCGCCCAACAGGATCGAGGAGGTGAAGAACATGTGTCCGATGATGAAGAGCCCCAGGATCAATCCCGTGATGCTTTGCCAGCGGTCGAGCGCCGCCGGTATCCGGCTCTTGGTCCCGTCGATTCGTTTTCCGAGATACCCTTCGATGAGATCGCTCACGGCGTATCCTTTTTCCTGTTCTCGATAAAAGTCTACTCTTCCTTTTCTTAAATAGACTCGTACCCTGAAATCGCCGGAAATAGGGAACTTCGAGCGAAATACTTTCGTCAAATATTTGATATACTTTTAGTAAAGATATTGATAGTCTCATTAAAGTAAAAAGTAAAGAGGAAGGGGACTTGATGAAACGGCTGACGGTCCTGCTGCTGCTCTCGCTCTCCGCCTGGATGATCGTATGGCAGGCGGAAGGGCTCTACGTCGTCGAATTTCAGGACTTCACGCGTCGATACGGGATCGAGCGTCGGCAGGGAATCGTCCCTCCGGGGACGGGGTTCCGGACCTGGCTGCTGCGGAAGCTTCGGGGGGAGAGTGACGGAAGATTCGGCGGGATGAAAAAACCTCCTCCCAGGATCGTCCCGGCCCGGGGGGAACTTCGAAAACGACTCGCCGATCTGCTCCGACGGAGCCGGGAACGCGACGGAGAGGAGGCGATCCTCCTTCCCGGAAAAGCGCTGCACTCCGCCCTCTCCTCCCGGAAAGGATCGGGAGGGGATCTTTATCTCTTTCTGGAAACCGACGGGCGCAAAGGCGAACTCTTCCGGGTTCGGCCCTACGCCTCTTCCGGATACCATCGGGAGTTCGTCGCGGGGGGAGAGCTCCTCCACCCCTACCGGATCGCGGGATGGAGCGTGGCGCTCCTGGCCCTGCTTCTCTACCGTTTCTGGCCCCGAAAACCTATCCCGGAAGGAGCGGCGCGCTCTTCGAAGATCCGGGCGGTGCTCCTCCCCGATCTCCTGGGCTTCCTCTTCTGGTGGCTTCTGAACCTCTTTTTTTTCTACGTTCTTTACGAAAACGACCGGGCCGGAGGTATCCCGGGGGCGGCCCTGGCGGTCATCGTCCTTCTCTTCTCGGCATTCGTTTTCGCGACGCTCTACTTCGCCGGGCGTTACGAAAGCCGATGGTATCTCGTGGAGGGATCGAAGCTCCGCTGGCACGGGGGAGAGGCGGATCTCCGGGAGATCCTTTCGGTCTGCCCCTACGAGCGTCCCCAGGTCCCCCGCTGGCTCGGTCCGCTGATCCTTCTCTTCTCCGGGGGGCGCCCCGGAGCGGTGGGAACGGGGCTCCTCGCCTCTTCCGCCCCCTCCGAATACGGCATCGTGATTCGCCTGAAAGACGGACGGGAGATCTCCGTGGTCTTCAACGCCCTGCAAAATCGGGAGGCGCTGGAGAAGCTCGCCCGGAAATACCCCTGCAGAAAGGAGGAATCGCCGTGAAAAGCATCGTTTCAAAAAGCCTGCTCCTGCTCATCCTGCTCGCAGAAGGGCTTTTCGCCGCCACAATCGAGGAGCTTCAGCAGCGCTGTACGGCCGGCGGAGAGGGAGAAAGCTGCTACGAGCTCGGCAGTGCCTATCTGGAAGGCCGGGGAACCGCGCCCGACGAAACGCTCGGCAAACTCTACATCGAACTCGCCTGCGACAGCGGGGTGGCCAGGGCGTGCGAAGAGAAGGAGGGCAAACGGCACGGAAGATCCGCCGGGCGGCCCTCCCCTCCTCCCCCGCCTTCGGATTTCGCCGCCACCGAAGAGAACCCCTCCGGCACCCCTTCGCCCTCCTCCGTCGGCTCTCCCGCCGTCCCGCCTCTCGCCGGGAAGCTGACCGGGGATTTCGACGGCGACGGGCGGAGGGAGAGCGTCGGATGGACCCCTTTCGCCAGCGGGAGCGAAGGGACCTACTACCAGCTCTTGTTTTTCGATGAGGACGGGCAGCTGCTCTGGAGGGGTCCCCGAATCCGGTCCGATTCGAACCCCCTCGTCGCCCTCTCCCTCGATACGGGCGTGGCGATGCCGGAGC
>CAZGGT010000228.1:0-2526 GCA_964525335.1 uncultured Nitratifractor sp.
AATTTTTCGAAGAGTTCGCTGCGGTATTTGTCTTTGTGATAGATCGCGTAAAAGTGTCGGGTACAGTGAAACTTCTTCACCTCCACTTTTTTCAACCGGCCGTCCCGGAGCTCGTCCCTGACCGCCAGGGCGGAGACGCAGGTGAGGGCTTTGCCGCTCTGGAGCAGGCTTTTGATCGACTCGGTATGGCCCAGTTCCATGAAGATATTGAGCTCGGAGACCCTCTCTCTGATATAGTCGAGGAAGATCGCCCGGGTGCCGCTCCCCTCTTCCCTCAATACCCAGCGCTCCCCGGCCAACTGATCGATGAACCAGCTCCGGGAGGCGATCGCTTCGTTGGCCGTCACGACGATCAGCTCGTCGTCGCCGACAATCTCCCTGATCAGATCCGGTTCCTCCACGTGTCCTTCGACGAAGCCCATATCCAATTCTCCGTGCTTGACCAACGCCGCGATGTCCCGGGTGTTTCCCTCCTTGAGCCGGATCCGAACTTCGGGATACTCGTTCATATAGCGGCAGGCGATTCCGGGAATGAGGTAGTCGATGATGGTGGTACTGGCGCCAATTCGGACCGTCCCGCGATTTTCACTGTTTTGGAATTCGTATTCGATATCCTCCATTTTCCGAAAAAGAGGCTCCACCTCCTGATGGAAACTTCGCCCCATTTCGTTGAGGACAAGCTTTTTGTTGAGCCGGTCGAAGAGAGGACGGCCGAGAATATTTTCAAGCTCCTTGATGGACATGGAGACCGCCGACTGGCTCAATCCCATCTTTTTGGCCACATTGGTCAGGTGGCCCAGCTCCACCACGTTGAGAAAGATTTCGATCTGCCGCAGTGTCAGACGCATCTTTTATCCTTTTTTCTGATGGCCGTGGCCAATCGGATTTATTTCCAATACTATCAGAAAAATATTATACTTTCCGAATAAAGATCAATTATACTTAGGATATTCCATGCCGTTCTCTCCCGAAAAACGCCACGGCACCTTCAGCGGCATCCTCTTCGTCGCCCTGGTCGCCGCCTCCGCCACCTGGATCGCCGGGCTCGCCCCCGTCAAGGCACTGGGGCTCTCCCCCCTGGTGGTGGGGATCGTCATCGGTATCTTCTACGCCAATACCCTGCACAACCGCTTCCCTCCCAGCTGGGAGAGCGGCATCCTCTTCTCGGCCAAAAAGATCCTCCGCTTCGCCATCGTCTTCTACGGATTTCGCATCACCTTCCAGCAGATCGCCGACGTGGGGCCGGAGGGCTTCCTGGTCTCCCTCCTCATGCTCACCAGCACCTTTCTCCTGGGAAGCTGGCTGGGGATGAAACGCTTCGGCCTCGACCGGGACACCGCCATGCTCACCGCCTCGGGGGCTTCGGTCTGCGGTGCCGCGGCGGTCCTGGCCACCGAACCGGTCCTCAAGGCCGAAGAGCACAAGGCCGCCGTCGCCGTCAGCATGGTCGTCCTCTTCGGCACCCTAGCCATGTTTCTCTACCCCTTACTCTATACGACCCTCTTTCGGGACGCTTCGGGTTTCTTCCATCTCAGCCCCGCCCAGTACGGCATCTACGTCGGCGGCAGCGTCCACGAAGTCGCCCAGGTGGTCGCCGCCGCTGGCATCGAAGGTCCCGGCACCGTCATGGCCGACAACGCCGTCATCGTCAAGATGACCCGGGTCCTCCTCATCGCCCCGATGCTGATTCTCCTGGGGCTCTGGCTCTCCCGCCGGGCGGCCCGCAGCGGCGGTCCCGGCGCCGAGGTCACACTGGTCATCCCCTGGTTCGCCGTCTATTTCCTGGGAATGGCCGCGTTCAACTCCCTCCAGCTCCTTCCCGAAGCTCTCGTGGGATGGATCAACGAAGTCGACACCTTCCTCCTGACCATGGCCATGACCGCACTGGGGATGGGCACCCGCTTCGCCAAGTTCAAAGGGCTGGGCCTGGCGCCGCTCTACACGGCCCTGGGGATGTTCGTCTGGCTGGTGATCGGAGGGTTTCTGGTGGTCAAAGGAGTGACGGCGATCTTTTGAGTGGGTGGTGGGTAGTGGGTAGTTTGACACAGCTGTCAAGCTTTCTCAAGGCTTTTTCGGGGAGATCGGGAGATTTTTTTTTGGAGGCGAGGGCTTCAGATCCGAAGAACCCGGGCGGCAACTGTGCCGCTCTCGGCTCTCGGCTCTACGCTCCAAGCTCTATGCTCTCCGCTTTAAGCTTTCCGATCGTGACAATATCCAAAGCTGCCCTGTATCGGGGTCTCCGAAGGCGACGGTTTTTATAGAAAAGCGTTGCAAAGCAACGCCATCCAAAACCTTTCACTCTTCACTTTTCACCTTTCAGCTTCCAGCCGGAACTCGCTTCCCGGTACTCCTCCGGCCGGTTGAGATTGCGAAAGGCTTCGGGGTCGTCCCAGGGGAAGAGGCGGGCGTTTTGAGACTCCAGGAGGGCCTGGAGGCGGTGTTCGTCCCGGGCGATGCGTCGGTGGATCTCGGGGAGAAGAGAGCGGGAGTAGAGGGCGCAGAGGGGTTCGGGGCCCCGGGGACCCC
>CAZGGT010000229.1:0-9933 GCA_964525335.1 uncultured Nitratifractor sp.
TCATGCAAGGCTTTGTGCAGTGGATCGAGCTGTTTGACGAAGACGAAACTCCCTCCGTAACGAAAAAAGAGATCCCGTACCTTCTCCTGCGCCGCACTGCGATGCAGGATCGCTCCCGCCCGATCCCTGCCCTGTGCGAACGGCGTCACCTGCAGCGCAAGAAAAAAGAGATAGATTCCCGTCGCCACCGCCAAAAAGGGACGGAGCAGCTCCCGGCGACGATAACCGAACGAGAACAGGGAGACGAACACGTTGCGATAGATAAAGCCGATCTGTGTCCACGCCAGCGCGAAGAGAATGACCAGGGGATAGAGCAGGGTCAGCATATATTCCCAGGTATAGAACGCGTAGAGGACCTTCTGATTGACGCCTCCGTCGATCTTCTGGGCATTCTGGAGAAAATCGATAAACACCACCGCCAGACTCAGGCCCGTCAGCAGGATGAAAAAGTTTTTTCCGTAGTGCCAGGCGATGTAGCGAACATAGCGTTTAGGCATCGGGAGGTTCCGCCTTGCGGGAGTAGCGGGATTTGAGCAATTCGAGCGAAAGCTCCGGAATCTTCAGGCAGACCTCGGCGGCGAAGGCGACGATCTCCCCGACCCGGACCTCCTCCGCGGGTGTGAAGGGACTCAGGACATAGGAGACCACCTCCGACTTCCGTGCGGGTTTCCCCACGCCCAGACGGACCCGAAGGTACTCCTTCCCCACCAGGGCGTCGATGGACTTGAGACCGTTGTGCCCTCCGGGACTTCCCCCCACCTTGTAACGGATCGTCCCCAGAGGCAGATCGATGTCGTCGTGAATGACGACGAGATCCTCCAGGGGAATCTTGTAAAAACGCATCACGGACTGGACGCTTTTCCCCGAAAGATTCATAAAGGTCATGGGTTTGAGAAAGAAGCGGTCTCCGGCGCGATAGAGTTCGCCTTCGAAGGAGTTTTTGGAGATGTTTCTGGCAGCGGTTTCGGCCACCATGCGGTCGATGACCCGAAAGCCGATGTTGTGCCGGGTCTTTTCGTATGTCGGTCCGGGATTTCCCAATCCGACATAGAGGGTCATGGAGTTCCCTTAGCGGGCTTTGATCACACCGCAGACGGAGACGTGGGGACGATCCATCATCCGACATCCCTCGGGAGCTTCGATGTCCCGGACGAGAATGGATTCGTCGCGATCCAGGTCGCTGACGTCGAGGGTGAAGTTGGCGGGGATCTTCTCGATGGGGCCCCGGACTTTGAGACGACGCTTGGTGATGACCAGGACTCCCTTGTTTTTGAGTCCCTTGGGAGTGCCCACGGTTTTGACGGGGACCAGATAATCGGCCACTTCACCGGGAATGGCGACCCGCAGATCCACATGCTGGATATCGCCGGTGACGGGGTGAAGCTGATACTCCTGGATGACGACGTTGAGCTCTTTGTCTCCCACCTTGACGGGGAATGCCAGATTCTCTTTGCGTCGGACGGTTCTGATAAATTCACCCTGCTTGAAGGCGGCATGGATGTTCTCCACCCCCTTGGCATAGATGTTGGCAATCAGATAACCATCTCGTTTGAGCTTTTTGGCGTTGCTCTTTCCGATACTCTCTCTAAGAATGCCTTCCAACATGTTCTGTTCCTTTGTGTAAAATAGGGCGGAATGTTACCCTATTCTTATTGAAAGGGAGTTGAAAACATCCGGTTCGGAGGCAAGCCCCCCCGCCGTCCTTTCCACCGACCGATGCTACTCTTCCTTGAAGTCATAGGCGTCCATATTCCGCCGGAAGCCCCCCTCTTCCGCTATCCTGGCCAGATCTTTGGCTCCCCCCCTGCCGATCCCTTCCAGACGCAGCTTGAGATCCGAAGGCGAAGTGGAGGCTTCCAGCGCCGTCGTTTCGGAAATGACCCCCGCTTCCACGAGATCGTAGAGATGCTGATCGAAGGTCTGGGAGTGGTAGATGTCCCTCCCCTCGGCGATGGCGTCGGGAATCTCGAAATCCCGGTCCTCGGCGATGAGTTCGGCAATGCGGGAGGTATGGATCATCACCTCCACCGCCGCGACACGCCCTCCATCGAGGGTCGGAACCAGACGCTGGGAGATCACCCCGGCCAGGACCGAAGCGAGAGATTGACGGACCCGGTTTTGTTCCTCCTCGGGAAACATCCCGATCACACGGTTTATGGTCTCCTTGGCATCCAGGGTGTGAAGGGTCGAAAAGACCAGGTGGCCGGTATTGGCGGCATGGAGCGCCAGATCGATGGTCTCCACGTCCCGCATCTCCCCGACGAGGATGATGTCGGGGTCCTCCCGCAGGGCGGCGGGCAACGCGTCCCGGAAGGAGTTGGAGTCCTGCCCGATGGCCCGCTGATTGACGAGACATTTTTTGTCACGATGGACAAATTCGATGGGATCTTCGAGGGTGATGATGTGCTTGTACTGGGTCTCGTTGATCCGATCGAGAATCGCCGCCAGGGTCGTGGACTTTCCGCTTCCCGTCACTCCCGTCACCAGCACCAACCCCCGGGATTTGTCGGCAAACGTTTTGATCACCTCCGGGAGACGCAGCTCTTCGAAACTCGGAATCTCCACGGGAATGAGACGCATGACGATACTGAGCCCCTCCATCTGATAGAAGATGTTGACCCGGAAGCGGTTTTTCGCATCCAGGATATAGGCCATGTCGATCGACTTCTGCTCCTTGAGTCGCAGGTACTGTTCCGCGGTGGTGATCTCCCGTACCAGCGCTTTGACGGAGGATGCGTCGAGCTTCTCGTTCCCCAATTTTTTCAGGACGCCGTGAATCCGGACCCGGGGAACCGATTCGGCCTTGATGTGCAGGTCGCTTCCGTCATTGGCGATCAGGGTTTTGAGGTATTTATTGAGCTGTTCTTTCATTCATTCTCCAACTGGGCAAGCATTTCTCCGAAGGCCTCTTCGAAGGCGGTCACTCCCTCTTCCAGAAGCCGCCGATACACCTCCTCCATCACGATCCCGTGACGCTCCAGGGTTTCGAAATAGGCGTCGATGGTTTCGGAGGCGATCGGCAGGGCCTCTTTTTCGGGACGACCTCCCGCTTCGAAGGCTTCGATGGTCGCCAAGGGTGCCGTATTGACGCAATGGGCTCCGAAGAGGGAGCGGATGTAGTAGTCGGCAGGAAGGTTCTGCCCCTCCTTCACCCCGGTACTGGCGAACAGAGTCCGGATGGAGGGCGTATGGTTGGACTGGACCATCCCGTAGATTTTCGCGGCGTTCATAATCCCGGTCCGGGCGCCGGGGAGGCCCTTCTCCTTCAGAATCGGATCGAGCATCCGGTCGAATCGGCTGACGAAAACGCTGATCACCGCTTCGACCCGCTCGCCGCCGGTATTTTCGAACTCGTCGATCCCCGCTTTCATGACGTCGAGACAGGCCCTCGCCTGCCCGGGAGAGAAGACCAGGGTGGCGTTGACGCTGATCCCATCGGAGAGGAGTTCGCGCATCGCCGGGTAGCCCGCCTCGGTGGCGGGGACTTTGATCATGACGTTGGGCTCGTCGATCTCCCGGAAGAGACGCCGCGCCTCCTCCAGCGTCCCTTCGGTATCGTGGGCCAGAAACGGATCGACCTCCAGGCTGATATACCCCTCGCTCCCTTCGTCGTAGACTCCCCGCAGAGCGATGGCGGCGTTTTTGATATCCTCCGTCGCCAGGGCTTCATATTTTTCCTTGGGACTTTTCCCTTTGAGGGCCTCCAGTGCCTCCCGGTAGGCAGGAGAGGAACTGATCGCCTGGGCGAAAATGGAGGGGTTGCTGGTGGCTCCATTGACCACACCCCTTTCGATCAGCGTCACGAAACGTTCCCTGATGAAGTCCCGTTCGATAAAATCCAGCCAGAGTGAAAACGCCAAATCGTTGTCAACCATCCTTGTACTCCCAGTGATAATCTGACCAGGACCCAATATCACCGGGCTTCCCGAGGGCCGCCTCCAACTCCGCGAGAAATCGCTCCCGCGGTACCGGCACGGCTCCCAGACGCACCAGATGATCGGTCACGACCTGGCAGTCAATAAAATCATAACCCTTTTCCCTTAAAACGTCACTGAGAGCCTTGAGGGCGATTTTGGAGCCGTCGGGACGGAGGCTGAACATCGATTCACCGAAAAATGCCCCTCCCAGGGCAATACCGTAGAGCCCTCCGGCCAGTTCTCCCTCCATATAGACCTCCACGCTGTGGGCGAAACCCCGCCGGTGAAGCTCGGTGTAGGCCTCCCGCATCTCCGGAGTCAGCCAGGTCCCCCGCTGTCCGGGGCGGGGAACGGCGGCACAGGCGGAGATGACGGAGGGAAAATCCCGATCGAATCGGACGACATACTCCCGGTTGCGCAGAATGCGCCGGAAGGAGCGCCGCACCTTCAGACAACCGGGGTAGAGAATCAGCCGGGGGTCGGGAGACCACCAGAGGATCGGATCTCCGGGATTGTACCAGGGGAAAATCCCGCTCCGGTAGGCTTTGAGGATCCGGTCGGGGTGGAGGTCGCCTCCATAGGCCAGAAGCCCCTCCTCCGCGGCATGACGGGGATCGGGAAAGCTGTGGGAGTAGCGGCTCAGGGGAACGACGTAATAATCGTCGTCGAAGATGGAACTCATCGGGCGGCGTTCTCAGCTTCCTCCGCTTCATTCTCCTCTTCGGCGGCTTCGGCCGCCTTGAAACGGAATACCAAGTTCTCCCCCTCCAGCTCCACCCGGACCGTCCCGCCGTGACGAAGCGCGCCGAAGAGGATGGCGTCGGTGAGGGGTTCCTTGATCTCCTCGTCGATGATCCGGGCGATCTGCCGGGCGCCGAACTCCTCGCTGCGGCTGCGCCGGGCGATGTGCCGCCGGGCCGCTTTGCCAATCTTGACCCGGACCTTTTTGCCCGCCAGCTGGGCGTTGAGCTCGGCGATCTGGATCTTGACGATCTTCGCCAGCTCCTCGACGCCCAGGGGAGCGAACTCCACGGTGGCGCTGAGTCGGTTGCGGAACTCGGGGGAGAAAAACTCCTTCATCGCCCGGTCGGTTTTGGCGCCGTTTTCCTTGGCAAAGCCCATGACGTTGGGCTCCCTGGTCCCCAGGTTGGAGGTCATGATGAGCACCACGTTCTTGAAATCGCTCACCACGCCGTTGTTGTCGGTGAGTTTGGCGTCGTCCATCACCTGGAGCAGAATGTTCATGATGTCGGGGTGGGCCTTCTCGATTTCGTCCAGGAGCAGGACCGTGTGGGGATGCTTCTTGATCATCTCCGTCAGGATCCCCCCCTGCTCGTAGCCCACGTAGCCCGGGGGCGCCCCGATGAGGCGACTGACGGCGTGTTTTTCCATGTATTCGCTCATATCGAGGCGCTCGAAGTGGACCCCCAGGGTCTCGGCCAGGGCCCGGGCCAATGCGGTCTTTCCTACACCCGTGGGACCGACGAAAAGAAAGCTGCCGATGGGGGTGCCGGGGCGGTTGAGCCCGGCATAGGAGCGTTTGATGGCCCGGGAGAGCTGGCGCACCGCTTCGTCCTGTCCCACGATCCGCTCCCGCAGCCGCGCCTCCAGCTCCGCCAGGCGGCGGGTGTCGTCCTCTTCGAGGGTGGCGGGAGGGAGTTTGAGCATG
This sequence comes from uncultured Nitratifractor sp., assembly GCA_964525335.1. Lineage (GTDB taxonomy): Bacteria > Campylobacterota > Campylobacteria > Campylobacterales > Sulfurovaceae > Nitratifractor. Next base: position 5,587 of record CAZGGT010000229.1, read on the forward strand.
GTCGAGAGGATGGACGCGATCTCCTTGGGCCCGATCTCCACGTCCCGGAGTCCCCGGAGCATGAAATGGGCTCCCGCTTCGTCGATCAGGTCCATCGCCTTGTCGGGGAGGAAGCGGTCGTGGAGGTAGCGCACGCTCAGCTCGATGGCGCTGCGCAGGGCTTCGTCGCTGAAACGGATCCGGTGGTGCTCCTCGTAGCGGTGCTGAACCCCCTTGAGGATGGCGAAGGTGTCCTCTTCGCCGGGCTCCTCCACGTCGACCTTGGCGAAGCGGCGGGAGAGGGCTTTGTCCTTGTCGAAGAAGTTGCGGTACTCCTGGTGGGTCGTGGCGCCGATGCACCTCAGCTCGCCCCGGGCCAGAGCGGGTTTGAGGATGTTGGAGGCGTCCATACTGCCTCCCCCGGTGCTTCCGGCCCCCACCAGGGTATGGATCTCGTCGATGAAGACGATGGCGTCGGGCACCTGCCGCAGCTCTTCGATCACCCCCTTGAGGCGTTTTTCGAAATCTCCCCGGTATTTGGTCCCCGCCAGGAGCGCCCCCATGTCCAGTGCGTAGATCTTCGCCTCCTTGATCACTTCGGGGACCTCCCCCTCGGCGATTTTGAGGGCCAGCCCCTCGGCGATGGCGGTCTTTCCCACCCCGGGCTCGCCCACCAGGAGGGGATTGTTCTTTTTGCGGCGGCAGAGGGTCTGCATCACCCGCTCGATCTCCCGTTCCCGGCCGATGACCGGATCGATCTTCCCCTCTTTCGCCCGGGCCGTCAACTCCACGGTAAACTCGTCGAGGTTGGGGGTGGCGCTCTTTTGTTCCTCCTCGTTCGCTTCTGTCCTCTTCTCTTCCGTCGGATGGGAGATCGCCTCCAGGATATCGAGGCGGCTGATCCCCGCCCGCTCCATCAGATAGCTGGCGTAGCTCTCCTTCTGATCCCGGATCGCCACCAGCATGTTCCCCACCGTCGCCTCCTTTTTCCCCGCGGCGTGGAGCTGGGTCATCATGGCGTTGACGGTCCGGGAGAGGGAGAGGGTCTCCACCGGATCCGCCTCCTGCTCCACTTTGGGGACGTGGGCGGCGATGTGGGCGACGATCGCTTTTTTCATCTCCTGGGTATCGGCGCCCAGGAGCTGGAGCAGCTGCTCCCCCGCCCGGCTGGAAAGAATCGCCAGGAAGACATGCTCGATGGTCAGATATTCGTGATGTTTGTGTTTGGCGTATTCCACCGCCCGCATGAAAACCTTGTTGAGTTCGACGCTGATCATCCCACGCTCCTATTCATCCGCTTCGAAGGTCGCCAGAAGGGGAAAGCCGTTCTGGCGGGCCAGAATCTTGACCTGTTCCACTTTGGTTTCGGCGATCTCGTAGGTATAGATCCCGCAGACCGCCTGCCCCTTCTCGTGGACCGTCCACATGATCGTCTCCGCCTCCTCGGCGCTCTTTCGGAAAATCTTCTTCAACACTTCGATGACGAATTCCATCGTCGTATAATCGTCGTTGTGCAGAATCACCCGGTAGAGCCGGGGTTCCCGGAGTTCGAGTTCACTCTCGAGCTCCTCCTGGATTTTCGGCACGGTGACTCCTTTTCGCTTGTTGGAAATTGATGCTACAATCAAGATCAATTATACAGATTTTGAAGGGAATTGCAAGTGAAAATCCTCTTCGTAAGCGCGACGGGAACCGGGGTGGGCAAGACCTACGCCACCCTCCGGCTTCTGGAAGCCTTCGCCCGCAAGGGTCTCCGGGTGGGAGTCTGCAAACCGGTGGAGACCGGAGTCCGGGAGGAACCGGAGGACGCCGCACTGCTCCTGAAAACCGTGCGAAAACTCAACCCCGCCTTCACAAACCTCGTTCCGCGGGACCTCTGCGCCTATACTTTTCCCCTCCCCGCCGCTCCGTTCTGCGCCGACACGCAGGAAGAGATCCGGATCGACAGAATCCTCGAAAAAGTCGAGGAGCTTCAGCGACGATGCGAACTGCTTCTCGTCGAAGGGGCGGGAGGCCTGATGGTTCCCGTCACCCGGGACCTTTTCATGATCGATCTGGCTCGGGAACTGGAGGCGTTCACCCTCCTGGTGACCCCCTCGCGCCTGGGCTGCATCAACGAAACGCTCCTGAGCCTCGAAGCCCTCCGGACGCGGGATCTCCCCCACGACTGGTGCGTCAACCTCCACCAGGACGTCGAACGTTTCCCCCTCGTCACCCGTCCCTATTACGAAACCCGGTTCCCGAACTGGTGGAGCCTTCAAAACGGTCTGGAGCGCTTCACCGGGCGCATTCTCGGGCGGGATTTCTGAACGACCCAACTGCGATTCGGGCGCTGCCGCGCCCCAAACGTCCCCGGCTCCGTGCGACGTCACCGGGATGCGTGGCGGACTCCCCGCTCAGCGCTTCTCCTGCTCGGGGGTCCGGTCCTCCCTACGACTCTCCGGCATCCCCTCCACCCCGTCGGGTTCCTTCTCCAGCGTCGTATGGCGGCAGGCGGCCTCCTCGCAATAACTCTTCCTGAGGACGAACTTTCGGATCAGATCCTTGACGGCCAGCGCGACACAATAGAGCCAGAGCAGATCGGCCGCCCACCAGCGGGGATAGTCCAATCCATAGACCAGAGCGGGATATCCCAGGATCATCGGCCACTTGAAATAATAGAAAAAGAGAATACCCGCCCCGTAGAGCTCGCTCCAGAGTTTTTTCATATCCGTTCCTTCTTAAAAAAGTTTCTTGATGAAGTTCGATACCGGATTCCCGGAGTCCCGGAGCTCTTTGGGAACCGCCTTTTCGATCTTTTTGTCGATTTTGTGCTTCTTCAACTCCTTCTCCACCCGTCGGGTCAGCGCCTCGGTGGCCAGGGGAATCACCCGGGGCCGGGAGAGAGGTCCCCTCAGCTGCAGCCGATAGCGTTTGCCCCGATCTTCGAGGGTGACGAGGGCATCGATGGTCCCTTTGTCCCGATCGATTTTCCCTTTGCGAATCGTCAGATGCAGGCGACGGGAACGGGCCTCGAGATTGAACAGCATCGCAGGACCGTCGATCTCTCCCGTCAGCAGAACCCGTTCGAACCATTCCTTCTCCAGCGGGTAGGAAAGCATCTTCGAGGCGATGAGCGTCAACGCGCTCCGGACGAAACGGGCCCGGCTCATCTCCGCCCTCATGGTCCCCCGTCGGGTCCGGAGGTTGTACCGCAGATCACTGGAGACACTTCCGTCGATCAGTGGAGAGTATCCCAGCATTTTCATGAGGGCTTTGACTTGAAGCTTGTCGCTTTTGAAGCGCAGCAAATCCCCCTTCAGGACGTAGTCGATCCTACCTCCCCACTCCTTGCCTCCTCCGCGCAGATCGAGACGCCGGTTCCGGATGATCGTGCCCCCGACCCGGAAAGGACCGTGGTAGCGGCGTCCTGTCAGGGAACTCAGGCGTTCGAGCTCGGGAATCTCCAGACGATATTCCCCTTCACAGGCACCGCTTCGGAGATCCACGCGGCAGCGGTTCAGCCGCAGCTTCGCCAGAGAACTATCCAGACTCCATCGGGAGTCGAGGCGCTGATCCCGGAGGGTTCCCGTTCCTTTGAGACGCAGAGTCACCCCGGGACCCGGATCGATCTCCAGGTATGTCCGAGCCCGTTGCCGATCCACGCTGCCCGTGGCCGTCACACTGAACGTTCCGACCCGGTGCAGAAGGTCCGAGAGCTTCAGCGTCCCGTCGACCCGGGAATCCGCCAGGATCGGAGGAGCGCCCAGAAGAGGCAGCAATCGGGTGCCGTTCACGTTTCGAAGCGTCAGTTGCAGGCGATTTCCCCCATAGACGAAACGGCTTTCTCCCCCCAGCGAGCGACTCAGACCGTCGAGTTTGAACAGCCGTTTGACAGGCAGATAGCTCAGGTGCCCCTCCAGTTCCAGCGATCCGCGGGCGCCCCGATTCTGGAGGATTTTGAGACGGGAGAGTTCCGGGAGGCGGAACCGGTAGTTCCCCTCCATCGCCCCGTTGGCGATCTCGTACCGGAGTTTGGGCAGGGTCAATGAAGCCAGTGGGTTGCGATAGGTCGCGTTGAGATCCAGGATACCCTGCATCGCCGTTCCTTCGCTTTGCAGGGTAAATTCGAGCTGGGTCCCGGGGTCGCTGCCGAGGATTCTGGCCGCTTCCTCCCGATCCCAGCTCCCCGTCGCAGCCATCCGGTATCTGCCGCTGAGCGGGTTCAGTTCCGTCAGACTCGCCTGGGCGTCAAAGCGTCCCGTCGCCACGAGAGGAGGCTCCCCCAGGAGCGCCAGCAGAGAGGGAATCCCCGCCTTTTCGAAACGGAGCTTCAGGTTCCCGGCATCGTAGAAGAAATGACTCTTCCCCTCCAGGCTGGGACTGTCT
>CAZGGT010000230.1:0-3018 GCA_964525335.1 uncultured Nitratifractor sp.
CCGACGGTGTAGTGATCTTCGGAGGTGGCGGGGAATCCCAGGATGTTGAGATAGTCCTGCCAACCGACGGTTTTGGAGGTATCGATGGGGCTTTTGCCGTGGTTGTATCCCATGCGAAACGCCCAGTTTTCGGCTTGATACTGGTAGCCGACGGCATAGACGTCCTGGTCTTCCCAGCCGAAATCCGCGTATCCGGTGGCACTGCCCCATTGAATCCGTTTGTAGTCGAACGCGATCGTATGCGCTCCGTGACTGTAACTGAAGCCCACTCCGAACTCCCCGGGTTGCTGGAGGGTGAGATCCCGGCCTCCGGCGGAGTTGTCGTAGGTCATGGAGATGGGGGTGCGGTATTTGGCTCCGAGGATCAGACCGTTGTCGAAATCGTAGCTCAGGCCGATGACGGCGCCGGGATTGGCATCCCACTCTTTGTCGAAGGGATGGCCTTTGATCAGGCCGCCGTTGTCGTATTCGATGTCGAGCATCCCCACCTGGAGGATGGGGGCGATACCGAGACTCATTCCTCCCTGTTTCAGGGCCAGGGGGGTGGCGATCTGCATGATCATCAGGTCGTCTTTCATCTTCATCAGGCCGCTACCCCGGGGGGCGTCGGAGAAATCGACTCCCATTCCGGCAACCCCCCAGACGCCTAGTCCCGCATAGAAGGCTCCCCCGAGATGGGCGGCGTACTGGACCGAGGGCATCAGATAGAAATCGGAGTCGCTCTCGACAGAGTCGTTGGATGCCGGCAGATCGGTTTTGGTCCGGATATCGGGGAGGAAAAAGGTGACGCTTCCCGAAATCTCGCTCCCCTCGATGACGGTGATCAGGGCGGGGTTGGCCAGACCCGATTCGGCGCCGAAGGGCATGGCCACGCTCACCCCTCCCATCCCCATGCTCTTGGTACCTGTGGCGATCATCTGGTCACCGTTGGTGGCCCGGAGCTGGGAGACGGTGCCGCCCAGGAAGAAGGGGAGCAGCATCAAAAGATTTTTTTTGTTCATTGGGATCCTCGTCGTTTTGGCTGGTTGATGATATATTAATGGAAAAGAAATGTGAGGGAGGTTAAGAGGTGAGGTCTCGTACAATCGATGGAGAAGGAGAGGGAATGAAGCTGACGATTCTTTTCGACAATGCTGGAGGGAGAGAGGAGGGTACGCTGCCGCTCTGGGGATTCTCCTGTCTGGTAGAAGAACCCCGGCGGCGCTGGCTCTTCGATACGGGAAGCAACGGCCGTTGGCTTTTGAAACATGCGGAGACGCTCGGAACGACACTCGAAGGGCTCGACGCCATGATCGTCAGCCATCCCCATTGGGACCATATCGGCGGGATCGATACGGTCCTGGAGGAGTCGCCGGGAGTGCGTTGCTATCTTCCCGATTCCCTCTCACCACGCTATATCCGGGATATCGACGGGCTCAGTGCCGGGGCGCAGGTGATCGGAGCATCTCCCCGCCGCCTCTTCGACAATGTTTGGAGTACCGGGGTGATGGGAGAGATCGGAGAGCAGTCGGTGGTGATCGTCGGAGAGTCCGCCTCGGTGGTCCTGACCGGCTGTGCCCATCCGGGGGTCGCCGCTATCGCCCGTCGGGCGGTGGAGATGACGGGGGCGCCGATCGGTCTGCTCATGGGCGGTTTTCATCTGATGAATGCCGACGACCGGGAGATTCTGGAGACCATCGAAGCCCTGAAGCGGCTGGAGATCGAATACTTCTGTCCGACCCACTGTACGGGTGAACGGGCCACGGAGCTCTTTCGCGAAGCGTTCGGGGAACGGGTTCTCGCCGGAGGAGTGGGACGGGAGGTTGGGATATAGTCGTTAGTCGTTAGTCCCTGGCAGATAAAATTTATCGAACGATATTTGCTCTAAGCTTTCAGTTTTCCGCCTTCCGCTTTGTAAATAGCCGATCTATTTGGGATTCGGTGCCCTTGTCGGAAACGACGTTTCCGACCTATGTTGAAAAGGAAAGCGTTGTAGAACAACGCTACCACAGCTTTTCACTTTTCGTTTTTCACTCTTCACTTTCCCGGCCGTTTGCTCTCCGCTCTCCGCTTTCCTAAACCTTCAGCCACTCCAGAAGCAGGAGGTGGATGCCCCACATCACCGCCGTTCCTGCGAGGAGAGAGGCGAGCCAGAGCAGGGCTTTTTTGCGTTCCAGCAGGCCGAGGAAACGCTCCGGGCCGAAGGCCCGCACCAGGAGGGTGAAACTGACGAATCCCGAGAAGGTGCTGGCCAGGGCCAGGCCCATGGGGCCCAGGGGACGGAAGAGGAGGAAGGCGAGGAGGGCGTAGCCCGCCAGGGACCAGGTGGCGATCTTGGCGGCGCGCATCTGCTCGTGGCGGGAGTAGAGCCAGAGGCTGAAGAGCTTGCCCAGGCCGAAGGGGAGCAGGCCGATCATGTACATCCGCAGCACGTCGGCGGTGGCCAGGGTGTCGGCACGACCGAAGGCGCCCCGCTCGAAGAGAAGCCAGATGATTTCGCTGCTGAAGATGATCCCCCCCGCCGTGGCCAGGGAGAGGAGGAAGAGGAGGATCCAGAAGCCCCGGCGCATCTCCCGCAGGGCGCCCGCTTCGTCTTTGTGACGCAGGAGCTTGGCGACGGAGGGGAAGAGGGCGGTGCTCAGGGCGATGGCGAATAGGGCCAGCGGCAGCTGGAAGATGCGGTTGGCGTAATAGAGGTAACTGATGGAACCGGCGGCGAGGAAGGAGGCGAGCCAGGTATCGAGAAAGGCCATCACCTGGGCGGTGGAGTTTCCCCAGATGGCGGGGAAGAAGTTGGCGAAGAAGCGGCGGCTGTCCTCGGCGACCTTGCGGCTGTGGGTCCCCAGGGAGGCGAAGCCGATGGCGAGCATCCGCAGGAGGCGGAATCGGCGGGCCATGAGGAGGTGGACGAGGACCTGGAGGGCCCCGCCGGCGAGGACGCTCCAGCTCAGGATGTAGACGATCCGTTCCGGGGCGTCCCCCCGGGCCAGGAGGAGGCCGCCGATGATGGCGAGGTTGAGCAGCACCGTGGCGAAGGCG
>CAZGGT010000231.1:0-12089 GCA_964525335.1 uncultured Nitratifractor sp.
GGCGATCCGAATCGCTTTCTGGGGAAAGGGGTGTTGACCGCCTGCGAAAACGTCAATACCCGGATCGCCGAGGCGCTGATCGGTATGAGTCCCTTCAACCAGGCGGAAGTGGATCTCATCATGAAGGAGCTCGACGGCACCGACAACTACTCCAACCTGGGGGCCAACGCGGTCCTGGGGGTCTCCATGGCGGTGGCCCGGGCGGCGGCGAACTCCCTCAAGATGCCCCTCTACCGCTACCTGGGAGGCGCCAACGCCGTGGTGATGCCCACCCCGATGCTCAACATCATCAACGGCGGGGAACATGCCGACAACGACGTGGATTTCCAGGAGTATATGATCATGCCCACCGGCTTCGAGAGCTTTTCCGAGGGGCTCCGGGCCAGCAGCGAGGTCTACCATACCCTCAAGAAGATCCTCCACGAGATGGGCCACAGCACCTCTCTGGGAGACGAGGGAGGGTTCGCTCCCAACCTCAAGAACAACGAGGAGCCGATCCAGATCATCATGCAGGCGATTGAGAAGGCGGGCTACACCCCTGGCGAGGAGATCGTCATCGCCCTCGACGTCGCCTCCAGCGAGCTGGTCAACGAGGCGGGCAAGTATGTGCTCAAGTCCGAGAACCGGGAGCTGAGCAACAGCGAGCTCATCGGCTACTACGAGGAGCTGGTGGCCAAGTATCCCATCGTCTCCATCGAGGACGGTCTGAGCGAAGATGACTGGGAGGGGTGGAAGGAGCTCACCGAACGGCTGGGGGACAAAATTCAGCTGGTAGGGGACGATCTCTTCGTCACCAATGCCAGGATTCTCAACGAGGGAATCGAAAAGGGAGTCGCCAATTCGATCCTCATCAAACCCAACCAGATCGGCAGCGTGAGCGAAACGATGCTCACTGTCCGCCTGGCCCAGCGCAACGGCTATACCTGCGTCATGAGCCACCGCTCCGGTGAGAGCGAAGACAGCTTCATCGCCGATTTTGCCGTGGCCCTCAATACCGGGGAGATCAAGACCGGTTCCACCGCCCGCAGCGAACGGATCGCCAAGTACAACCGTCTCCTGGCCATCGAAGCGGAGCTGGGGGAATTCGAGTACCTGGGCAATGCCCTCTTCTGATTCCCACCGGGGCTCCGCGTCCCTTCCTGAGACGGGAGGGAGCTGGTTCGGCTTTTCCCTCCGCAGCCTGTTGCTCATTTTTCTGGGGATTCTGCTCTTCGGATTCTACGTCGGGGCACTGCTGTTCGGGGAAAATTCCCTGGAGGTCCTCAACGGGTTGGAACGGGAAAAACGACAGCTCCAGGCGGAGCGCCACGCCCTTCAGCGGGAAAACCAGCGTCTCCAGAAACGCTACTTCGAACTGCTTCAGATCACCGGAGGCTGAGCCTCCTCTCTTCGCTCCTTCCAGGCTCGTTTTCTCCTACGCTCCCGATAGATTCCCAGGATTTTCAGTGCCGTCATGGCGATCAGGACTTCGAAAAGACTGGCGAGAATCAGTTTGTAATAGGTGATGAGGCTGATGTTGTTGGTGGTATAACCGATGGTGGCCACGGCGATGAGCAGGGTCAGAGGCATGGAGAGGGCGAAGGCGATGGTCAGGGCGTCGAAGTCGCCGCCGAGTCTGCGCAGATGGAAGGCCGCCAGGATCCGGATTCCGATCATCAGCGCGGTGATCTCCAGGGCGCCGGAGAGGACGCCGGGAATGAGGATGGAGGGGAGATCGAATGAGACTCCCACGTGGATGAAAAAGAGGGGAACGAGGAAGCCGAACCCCAGGCTCGACATCTTCTCTTCCAGGGCTTTCTCGTGATGGAAAAAGGCGCTGATCGCCACGCCGGCGATGAAGGCTCCCAGAGCCAATTCCAGGTGGAGCAGCAGCATGACGGTGATCATGAGGAAAAAGAGGGCCATGGCGAGGCGGATATCCTGATCGGACGTGTCGGTACGGGGCATGAGCTTCTTTTTGAGTTCGGGAGCCCACCAGAAGAGCAGGTGAAGGAGGTGGTAGGCGAGGTAGATGGCGGCGATGAAGAGGACGAGATAGCCCACTTTGAAGACCAGTTCCCATCCGAAGCCGACGGTGCTGGCGGCGTCGAGGACCGTCAGGGCGGCGATGCTGGCGATTTCGCCCAGAACGCCGACGAGGATGGCGAGATTGAGCCAGCGTTCTTTCCGGCCGTAGATTTTGGAGAGGGAGGCGAGCATTCCGATGGAGATCAGAGGAAGGGAAACGATGACGATGGGGTTGAGGTCCAGCAGAATGCCGGAAAGGAGTGCCAGGATTCCCAGGGTAAGCACGAAGAGAAGGGCCTGGCGAATGAGGAGCCTGGAACTGCCGCTGATCTCTTTGAGGTTGACTTCCATTCCCGCCAAAAACATCAGATAGAGGAAACCCACTTCGGCGATGAGTTCGAAGTGGGCGTTGTCGTGTAGAAGCCCGGCGGAGGTGAGGAGGGTTCCCAGTACGATTTCCACGGGAGGAGTGGGAAGACGGAGCGCCTTGGCGACGAAGGGGGAGAGCCAGATCAACAGGGAGAGGGTCAGGAGTAGGGTGACGTCAGGAGCCATGACACTCGGTGGCGATCGTGTAGCCCAATTCCCGGATGCGGCGCCGATCCCGGTCGGGGGCCTCTCCGGGGGTGGTGAGATAGTCGCCGAGAACGATGGCGTTGGCCCCGGCGCCGAACATCTCCGCCTCGTGGCCGGAGAAGAGCTGCTCCCGTCCCCCCGCCACCATGAGCAGCGGAAGTTCCGGCATCAATTCCCGGGCCCGACGGATCACCGCCAGGGCCCCTTCCCGGTCGATGGTCCGTTCGGGAATCGGCAGGGCGGGGTTGGGGATGTAGAAGTTGAGGGGAACCGAATCGGGCCGGAGCGCGGCGATAGTGCGCAGGAGCGACTCCCGGTCCTCCTCCCGCTCTCCCATGCCGAAAATGCCCCCGGTGCAGAGGGAGAGACCGACCGTTTTTACCGCTTCGCAGGTGGCATAGCGTTCCTCCCAGGAGTGGGTGCTGCAGATCTCGGGGTAATAGCGCCGGCTGGTTTCCAGGTTGTGGTTGTAGCTGGAGATGCCGTGGGCTTTGAGGTGGCGGAGTTGTTCCGGGGTGGCGGTACCGTTGCAGGCGATGAGTCGCAGCTGCGGGAGCTCGCGGCTCAGGCGGTCGGCCAGTCGGGCGATGGTTTCGGTGCTTCGGTCGTCGAGCCCTTTGCCCGCGGTGACCAGGCAGTAGCCCAGTGCGCCTTTGGCTGCGGCGTCCCGGGCTTCCGCGAGTACCTGTTGCTCCGCCTTGAAGGGGTAGCGCCGGATCTCCGCCCTGTAGCGTACGCTCTGGGTGCAGAACTTGCAATCCTCCCTGCAGATACCGCTGAGGACATTGTTGATGGCGCAGAGGAAAATCTCCGTGGGTTTCATGAGAGGCATTATACCGGAGTGGCGGGAACAAGTGGGATGGGGGAAGGGGATTTGGGAGTTTGGGGAAGGTTGAGGTACCATAGTCGGGTAGAATTCGAATGTGAAACCCGATGCCGCAATCGATTACGGTTCGGAGGGCATGGCCCGGGAGGAGGATTCGGCCGAACCGGCCGAGGGATGCTTCGCGGGGTTCGGACGGATGGCCCCGTCGCCGGTGCCGGACGGAACGGTGTCGAAGGCATCGGGTCGAAACGAGGAGAGAGGAGAGATAGAATGCGACGATGGCTGGGATTATGGACAGGTGTGACGATAGGGGGCTGGAGCGGAACGATGACGGATCCGATTCTGCAGGGAGTCGGCGGAATGGACGGAGGGGAGTTGCCGCTCTGGATCGCCCTCTTCGCTCTGGCGCTGGTGGGGGTCCTGGCGCTGTTTGTCTCCTCCCGGAAGATCGAGCGGCTTCAGCGGGAGCAGGAGGAGGTACGTCGGCGAAACCAGGAGATGGAAGAGCGCTTCAGCGAACTGTTCGGACGGGTGGATAAAAATATCCAAAAGATGAGCCGGGAGATCGTGGAGGTGACCAGCGATGTCATCCGGGAGGTGGAACATCCGGAGCTGGGGCACAAGCTTCGACGGGTCATCAATACCGAAACCCGCATTCTCAACTCCACCAGTACGCTTTTGAACTTCCTGAAACTCAAAGCGGGGAAAGTGACCCTGCATCGGGAGCGGAGCAATCTCAACCGGATTCTCGACGACGTGGTGGGAAATCTGATGGAGTCGATGGAGAGCCGGGAGGATGTGGAGCTGATTTTCCGCATCGACAAAAATCTGCCCAAAGAGGTCGAGGCGGACTTCGGCCGGTTGGTGGAGATCCTCGGGGGGTTGCTGGAAAACGCCATCGTCCACAGCGGTGAGGGGACGGTCCTGCTCGCCGCGGCTTCAGGGCGAAGCGCCGGGGGGAAAGAGGCCCTGCAGTTTCGCATCCTCTACCGGGTCCCCGCGGAGCGGGAGGAGCCCCGCAAGGGATTTTTCGTACCGGTCTATGATGAAGAGCGGGGGGAATATGCCCGTCTCGAATGCTTCGTCGCCCATGAGTTGACCCGGATGATGGGGGGAGAGATCGATGTTGAGTTCTCGGATGTGGGGCTTACCCGGATCGAGCTGTCGATTCCGGCGGAACGTCCCGACAGGGGCGAGCAGCGCAAATACCGCCTCAGCACGCTGGAAGCGACCCGCAAGCGGGTCCTGATCATCAACCGAAGGCGTGAGGCATCCGAGGCCATCGCCGAGATGTTCGCCTATTTCCGCCACGAAACGGAGGTGATGGATCTGGAGGTGTTCGAGCATCGACGTCCGCCCCTGGCCCGCTTCGATATTTTCGTCGTGGAAGAGCCCCTTGTGGACCCCATGTTGGTGGATTTCATCAGGAAGATCCGCATGCATCGGGATCTGAAAGTGGTCTCGGTACGCAATATTTTCGCTCCGGAGACTCCCCATTTCGACGCCTCGGAAGTAGATGCCCGTCTGAGCAAGCCGTTGACGATCGAACGGGTCTACGGACTCATCGAAGAGTTTTACGGAATGAAGAGCACGACCCGGGCCGCGGAGGAGGAGGCGAAGCCAAAACAGGCGCCGGAACTCCCCTCCGCTCCGAGCTCCGAGGGGGTCTCCGCCGTTTCCGCCCCGGTCCCGGAAGGGACACGCCCGTTCTGGGAGGAGATTCCCGTCACGCCCGGGGTGGGGCTGAACGAATTGTCCCGGTTCCCGGGAGCGACCCTTCTGATCGTGGAGGACAACGAAATCAACCGGCGCATGCTCCTGAAGGTCCTGGAACGCAGCGGTCTGGAGCTTGTGACGGCGGAAAACGGGGAGAAGGCGGTCGAAGAGGTGGCCCGGGAGGGGGCCCGCATCGATCTGGTCCTGATGGACATCAACATGCCGGTGATGGATGGTTATACGGCGACGCGGAAGATCCGGGAGCTCCCCGGAGGCGAGCGGCTGCCCATCATCGCTCTTTCGGCCCTGAGCCTTCAGAACGAACGGGAGAAGATGCGCGAAGCGGGAATGGACGGCTTTTTGCCCAAGCCGCTGGATTTGGGGCGGCTCTATACGGTTTTCGAACGGTACCTCCCCCGGAAGGAGGGGACCCGGACGGTGCGGGAGCCGAAACCGGTCTATCCGGAGGAGATCGATATGGAGATCGCCCTGGAACATACCAACCGCAACGAACTCTTGCTTCGGGAACTCCTGGCCGAGTTTCTGGAGCTGTATGGGGAGAGCGATCGGCAGTTGGAGGCATGGATCGGGGCGGGAGAGTACGAGCGGGCCCGGGAGATGCTAGTGGATCTGGTGGGGATTTCCGGCACCATCGGAGCGACGCGCTTCTATACCGCGGTCAAAGAGCTCTACAAGGCGCTGCTGCTCCATCGCATGGAGAAGGTCGATGCCCTCCTGGAAGAGTACCGTCGGACGTTGCAGGCTCTCTGTACCTCAATCGGGACCTATTTGGAATCGGTAAAGGGATAAAGGAACCGCTCCTCCTCCCAGCCGGGAGCGTCGGGGGCACGGAAAAATCGGCGGAGATGCCAGCGATCCATCTCCCGTTCCAGCAGTACGCATTCACTGAGCTTCCCTTCCCTCGCACAGACCTCTCCGGGATTGAGGTAGAGGGTTTCCCCTTGCAGTTCCGCGGCGAAACGGTGGGTATGGCCGTAGATCACCAGCTCCGCGTCGGGAGTGAGGTAGTAGGGCAGATGCATCATTTTGACCCTCAGGTCCCGGAGCCGGAAATACCAGGGTTCCGGTTTGATCCGGTAGCGTCCGGCGAGAGAGCGCAGGGAGGCGTCGTTGTTGCCGAAGACGGCGGCGTAGGGGACGCCCGCCTCCTCCAGTTGTCGGAGATTCTCTTCGACGCATAGGTCCCCGGCGTGGAGCAGATATTCGGCCCCCTCTCCCAGGAGTTTGTCGATGGCGGCCCCCTGGAGGTCGCTGCGGCGGTGGGGGTCGGAGAGGATGCCGATCTTCATCGTCCGGGACCCGGACGATGAAGATCGAGTGAAAAGCGGAAAGAGAAGAGCGGCTCCGGCCTTTGGCCGGAAGGTGAAAAGTGAAAAGTGAAAGGTGAAAAGTTGTGGTAGGCGGTGCTTGCGCACCGCTTGCTATTTTTCATCCTCTATTCTCCCCTCTTCCATCCGAAAGCTTTGCTTTCGCTACAGGCCCATTTTGCCGGGGTTGAGGATGCCGTTGGGGTCGAAGGCTTTTTTGATCGACCGGAAGAGATTCATTTCGGCGGGGGTGAAAGCGATCTCCATGAACTCCGCCTTGCTCAGGCCGATGCCGTGCTCGCCGCTGAGGGTACCGCCCATCTCCACCACCAGTTCGAAGATCTCCCGGATCGCTTTGTGGCCCCGTTCCAGCTCGTCGGGGTCGGAGCCGTCGACCATCACGTTGACGTGGATGTTGCCGTCGCCGGCGTGACCGAAGCAGGGGACCACCAGGCCGTACTTCTCCCCGATGGCGTAGATCTCGTGGAGCGCCTTGGGCAGCAGGCTGCGGGGGACGGAGATGTCCTCGTTGAGTTTTTTGCTTCCGTACATGGTGATGGAGGGGGAAGCGCCGCGGCGTCCCTTCCAGAGCAGCTCCCGTTCTTCGGGATCTTCGGCGACGCGGAACTCCTGGGCGCCGTTGGCCCGGAAGGACTCCTCCAGGACTTTCAGCTGGAACTCCACCTCCTCCGGGACGTTGCCGTCCACGTCGCCGATGAGGAGCGCCCCCGCCTCCTCGGGGAGCTCGATTCCCAGCTTCTCCTTGACCGCTTTGACCACCAGGGCGTCGAGAAACTCCATCGCCACCGGGCTGGCGCCGCCGGCCAGGGATTTGAAGACGGCGTTCATGGCCGCCTCCACGTCGGGGAAGATCCCCATGTAGCTTTTGGCGTAGCGGGGTTTGGGGATCAGCTTTAGGGTGATCTCGGTGATGACGGCGAGGCTTCCTTCGCTGGCGATGAGGATCCCGGCGACGTTGTAGCCCGCTACATCCTTGATGGTGCGTTTGCCGGCCCGGATGACGTCGCCGTTGGGGAGGACCGCCCGCAGGGCCATGACGTAGTCCTTGGTCAGTCCGTACTTGGCCGCCCGCATTCCGCCGGCGTTTTCGCTGACGTTGCCTCCCAGGGTGGAGTACTCTTCGCTGGCGGGATCGGGGGGGTAGAAGAGTCCCATCGCCTCCACGTGGCGCTGGAGATCCTTGTTGATGACGCCGGGCTGGACCACGGCGAGCATGTTTTCCATGTCCACCTCCAGGATCCGGTTCATGTGCTTCTCCATCGCCAGGACGATCCCGCCGTTGACCGGCAGGGCTCCGCCGGTGAAGCCGCTGCCGGCTCCCCTCGGAACGATGGCGATGCGGTGGTGGTTGCAGTAGACCAGAATACGGCTGATGTCCTCTTCGTGGCGGGGAAAGACCACGGCGTCGGGCTCGTAATGGGTCCGGGTGGCGTCGTAACTGTAGGCCCGCAGATGGGCTTTGTCGTGATGGAGGTTGTCGGCTCCGACGATATCACGCAGGGCGTCGAGATGTTTGGGATCGATCATCGGATGGCCCCGACGCTCTGGTAGTAATCTCCCTCACCGGAACCGCCGAAGAGGCCGCCACTGATCTTGCTGAAGCGGTTGTAGAACGGATACTTGGTGTCGGTTCCGACGGGCTGGAACGCCTTTCGGCCCACCACCCGACCGCTGATGGGATCGAAGAGGATCGCTTCGCCTTTTTTGACGACGTAGACCAGCCCCACCTGGGCCTCCCGGGCGAATTTCGCCAGATTGTCGGGATCGGGAGTGCTGTCGCCCTCCCGGGCGAGAAAGGCGGCGTAGAGATCCGGATGGATCCAGAAACGGCCGCCGGCCCGGGTGATTTTGGCGTAGGTTTCGGCATTGGGGGCCAGAACCAGGACGTTGTTGTAGAGGTAGCCGCCGATCACCTTGTCACCGGGGGCCGCGACGCTCCTGGGGGTGGGGAGCCCCTTGTGCAGGAGGAGATCGCCCTTGTGAAAGCTGGCCTGACCGGGAGCCGTCTGGGTGAGGAGGGCGGTGATGGCCTGCAGCCCCTTGCCGAAGTCGTGGATGACGATCCCGCTCATGCCGTTGACGGGCAGGGGCCTGGCCAGAGTCAGGCGATTGCCGTCGACCGCTTTGACGGTGGTATGGACGGTAGGCGGGAAGAATCCGGCCAGGAGGGGAAGGGCGGTGGAGAGCAGGAGCAAAGCGAGTTTTTTCATCGGACGTTCCTTCGATTCTCGGGGTATTCGCCTCGATCGGGACGATCGCACCGGGAGGCGGGAAATCATGACGATTATACTGTCGAAGCATTGAAATATGGATGAATCCTCTCCCCGCCGGGGGGATCTTCCCCCGTTCTTCCGGCTCGAAGTAGGCTATAATTGCTCCCGAAATTGCGCCGGGGAACCGGCGACGGGTTCAAGGAGCGTAGCGTGCGGGTATTCTGGATGGTATTGGGACTTCTGGCGGGACTCTGGAGTGCGGAGATCCGTGAAGTCACCTGGAAGAACGGTGAAACCTTTTCGGATTATCTCCAGCGCAACGGAGTCTCTCTGGACCTGGTCAAAAACATCGCGCCCGAGGATGCAAAGTATCTCTCGGAGATCCAGGCGGGGGAGCCGTTCTACGAATTACGGGAGGGGAAGAGCCTCTTGCAGGCGCTCATCCCCATCGGAGAAGAGATGCAGATTCAGCTGAGCCGGGATCTGGTCCGGGGTACATACCGTTTCGATATCGTGCCCATCGTCTATCGGGAGGTGGAAGACGAAGCGGTGGTGGAGATCTGCAAAAGCTGCTATGCGGATATCGACCGTCAAACCCGCAATCCCCGTCTGGGTTTTCTTCTCAAACACCTCTACAAAGGGGCGGTGGATTTCCGGCGTTTGCGGCAGGGGGACCGGGTCGCCTTCACCTATCGGCAGAAGAGCCGCCTGGGAGAACCCTGGGGGCAGCCCGAGATCAAGGGAGCGGTGATCGACAGCGGCAAAAAGCGCAAGTTTATCTTCGTGGACAAAGAAGGGAACGCCTGGCATGATGTCAACAAGAAGATCCGCTATACCAAAACCGGGAAAAAAGAGGTGGTCTACAATGTGACCAAGAGGGTCCGGGGTTCCCGGACCCGAACCCGTTTCGGCATGCCCATCCGTCATGCCCGGATCACCTCCCGTTTTTCCTACAAGCGCTGGCATCCCATTCTCCACCGCTACCGGCCCCATCTGGGGGTCGACTGGGGAGCGAAACGGGGGACCCCGCTTTACGCCGTGGCCGACGGACGGGTGATCTACGCCGGTTGGATGCGGGGCTACGGCAAGGTGGTCAAGATCGATCACGGCGGGGGCTTCGTCACACTTTACGCCCACCAGAGCCGGATCAAGGTCCGCCGGGGCAGTTATGTCAAGAAGGGCCAGGTCATCGGTTATGTGGGGAGCACGGGCCGCAGCACGGGGCCCCATCTGCACTTCGGTCTCTACCGCAACGGTCGGGCGGTCAACCCCCTGAAATATCTGGGCAAATCCTCCCGGGTGGCGACGGTCCGCACGATCACCACCCGACACAAAAAGATGAAAACCTATACCCTCGTCAAAACCAAAACGGTGCCGATTCCGGGAGCCAAAACGATGCGAACGCGGCTGCTGAAGGCCCTGGAAAGCGCACCCAAAGCCTATCGGTGGGAGAGCTACGAAGGGAGTTTCGTCCGGGTGGGAGATCGGGCACGTTATGAGAAGAAGGAGGGGAAACGATGGGCGGCGAAGTGACGAACGAGGGGTTGGAGCATCCCGTCGCCCGGCTCCTGGAGCATCCGGAGGAGCTGGAACATTACCATGCCAGCGAACTGGCCCGGCTCTTCAAGGAGCTCCATCACGCAGAGGGTTCCGAGGCGTTCGTGGAGGCGCTCCGGCGGATTCCCGAAGAGCAACTGGGCGAAGTGCTCCTGGAGCTGCCCGAATATCTGCGGGACGAGGCCCTGGAAGCTCTTTCCGCCCAAAAGCTCTCGGAAGCGGTGGACGAGCTCGACAGCGACGATGCCGCCGACCTGATGCAGGAGATCGAGGAGCTGGACGAGGAGAAGGAGCGGCAGATCCTCTCCAACCTGGATGACGAGGATGCCCGGGAGATCCAGGCCCTGAAAAACTACGACGAGGAGCAGGCGGGCTCCCTGATGCAGACCGAGCTCTTCAGCGCCGAGCTGGACGAGACCATCGGCAAAGCCATCGAGCGGCTCCGGCGCCTCAAGCGGGAGGATGGTCTGGAGAACATCCATCAGGTCTTTCTGGTGGACAAGTTCGGTTTTCTCGTGGGGGCGATGCCTCTGGAAGACGTGATTACCTTCGACTTCGACAAGACCTTCCGGGACTACCTGAGCGAGCAGCACAAACTGGTCCCATCGGTCAAGGCGACCGACCCCGTCGACGACGTGGTCAAGCTCTTCGAGGATTACGATCTGGTCGTTCTGCCGGTCACCGACGAGAAGGGCAAGCTCATCGGCCGGATCACCTACGACGACATCGTGGATGTCATCGAAGAGCGGGCCACCGACCAGATCTACAAGATGGCGGGGGTGGACGAAGAGACCGAGGAGGAGCGGGACATCGGCGTCATTACCAAAAAACGGGCCATCTGGTTGGGGGTCAACCTGGTCACCGCCATTCTCGCTTCCCTGGTGATCGGCCTCTTCGACGAGACCATCAAGGCCTACGTCGCCCTGGCGGTACTGATGCCCATCGTCGCTTCCATGGGGGGCAACGCCGGGACCCAGTCCCTGACGGTCATGGTGCGGCAGCTGGCCCTGGGGGAGATCGACTGGCACGAGGCCAGGAGCGCCATCTGGCGGGAGGTGACGGTCTCCCTCCTCAACGGCCTGATCTTCGCCGTGGTGATGGGGGTGATCGCCCTGCTCTGGTTCCACGATCCCAAGCTGGGGCTGGTGATCGGTCTGGCGATGGTGATCAACCTGATCTTCGCCGGGCTCTTCGGGGCGATGATCCCCCTGGGGCTCAAACGGGTCGGGGTGGATCCGGCGGTGGCCTCCTCGGTCCTGCTGACCACGGTGACCGACGTGGTGGGCTTTTTCGCCTTCCTGGGGCTGGCCAAAGCGATTCTGCTGCATTGAAGACGATGAAGATCCATATCGAGAAATTCCGCCTGGAGCCCTTGAAGGAGGGAGCGTTCATCCACCCGCGCTTGGCCCGTTATCTCCAGGACGGAGAGGAGCGGAGCTGGGAGATCCTGGAGTCCCACGACAGCGTGGCGGTGCTGATCTGGCACCGGGAGCGGGAGCGTTTCGTCATGGTCCGGCAGTTCCGCCCGGCGGTCTACGCCCACGGGGAGAGCGGGATGACGGTGGAGCTCTGTGCCGGCCTGGTGGACAAGGAGAAACCCCTGGAACGCATCGCCGCCGAGGAGGTGGAGGAGGAGTGCGGGTTCCGGGTGGCGCCGGAGTCTTTGGAGCGGATCACCTCCTTCTTCACCTCCGTCGGCTTCGCCGGGAGCCGGCAGACCCTCTACTATGTCGAGGTGGAAGAAGCGATGCGCACCGGTCCCGGAGGGGGAATCGAAGGAGAGCGGATCGAAGTGCTGGAACTGGACCGGGAAGAGGCACGGACCCTGATGGAGGACGAGAGTGT
>CAZGGT010000232.1:0-5924 GCA_964525335.1 uncultured Nitratifractor sp.
CTGGCACGAGGAGCGGATGAACCGCAGCCGGCGGGAGCTTTTCGGAGCCGAACAGGCTCTGCAACTTGAGAAGCACTTGACGGAGATTCCCCCGTCGGGACTTTGGCGATGTCGGGTCCTCTACCGGCAGGGGATCGAGAAGGTGGAAACGCTACCTTATCAAGGGAAAATGTTCCGGCATTTCGCTCTCGTGGAGTTTACGGGAGAGTATGCCTACAAATATGCGGATCGCCGATGCTTCGATCGGCTTTTGGCGGAGCACCCCGAGGCGGACGATCTGATTCTCTGCCGCGACGGGATGCTCACCGATACGACGATCGCCAATCTGGCTCTGAAGATCGACGGACGCTGGTGGACGCCGGAGCGTCCTCTGCTGCCGGGGACGACGCGGGCACGTTTCCTCTCCGAGGGGTGGTTGGAAAAGGCTCCCCTTCCCTGCGCGATGCTGGAACGGGCGGAGGAGCTCGCTCTAATGAACGCTATGCTAGGATTCCATACCGTAGGCCGGCCGTCGTGCCTGGTCCGAACCCTCTCCATGGAGCCGTGATGAAATCCGAAATGAACGATCCTTTCCAGAGCGAAGCGTTTCGCGAGATCGAAGAGGAACACCTCTACCGTATGATCGCCTATCTGCTGGAGCGGGGGGTGGAATTCGCCATCGCGGCCGAGGTGGAGCATATGGGCTTCGATCCCGAACTTCCCGCAGAGATCCAAAGCCGTTTTTCCCCCATTTCACTCTTCGTTCTGACAGGCTACACCTACGAGACGGCACGTTTGGAGGGGAAGGCCCTCTCGTTCGAAGCGGGCTTCGGCGAGGAGGATTTCGGCTCGATGGTTTCCGTGCCTCTTCTGGCGATCAAGCAGTTGATCGTAGGCGAATATCCGATCGCCATCAATGTCGCCGAGCCCCGTCCCCGGGAAGAAAGTGCCGATCCCTCCCATTCCATGGAAGCGCTCCTCAACAATCCGGAGAACCTCAAGCTGCTGAAGAAGCGGAAAAAGTAGGCTCCTTCACCCGTTTTTGTTTATTCTTCATTAATATTGTTGACATTTTTGTTAATCAAGGTTAGAATGCACTTGACGAACAAATAATTTTCAAGGAAAAGAATCATGAAGAAGTCCCTGCTCCTCTCCGTTGCGGCGTCCGTATGTATCTTTGCAGGCGGGGATATCGCTCCCGTAGAGCCTGCTGCACCCGCCTCCGCAGATTTCTGGGGACAGATCGGTTTCGCCTATCAGTTCCAGGATGAGGATTGGAAAAACCTCGGTTTCGGTGACACCGAAGACAATGCCATGTCCGCCTCCATCGTTTTGGGGGTCGAAAAAGAGCTGGGGTACGGTTTCGGTTTCGGTGCCGAGCTGGCCGGTTGGACCGACTTCGGTCTCGATATCGCCGAGGGCTCCCGGGTCGAGTCTTCCGGAGATCAGACTTCCGCAGAGGTTTCTCAGGCGTACTTGACCTATACCTTTGGAAACACGGCGATCAAAGCAGGTCGTCAGGCCCTCCCCAAAGCGGTCTCTCCCTGGGCATGGAGTGACCGGAGCGCCGGGGTGATCGACTGGAGCTATGACGGGATCGTCGTGGCCAACACCGACCTGGCCGACACCACGCTGCTGGGTGCCTGGATCGCTCAGATCTATCACAATGCGAACGAACAGGAGCATGTAAGTGAGAATGCCGGTCTCTTTATGCTGGGTCTTGTCAACAAGTCCCTGAGCGATACGACGATCTCTGCGGCCGCCTATTATGTTCCTGAAAGTAAATATGATATCAATCGTTTGCCCGGAGCTTCCGCCAAGGATACCTGGTCGCTGTGGGCGAACTCCATCAGCGTGATCCATGACATCACCTTTGGTCTGCAGGGAGCTTATGTCGACGGGGATTATGCCAATTCCGACGCGACCTTCGCGATTGCAGGGAAGATCGGTTCTCAGTGGGGGAACTTTGATGCCGCGTTGATCGCCTCCTACATTGACGATGGCGACTACAGCCTGAGGATGGCCGGAACCCAGCTGGAGGACAGCGCCCTCTGGACGGACAACGAAGAGAATGCGGATATCGTGTTCCACAGTACCGGTGATACCCAGGGACAGAGCGCAGTATTGGTTCGGGCCGGCTACAAACTGCCTGTCGGCAAAGTCTATGGGAGCCTTGGATATTGGGATTATGACAACGTGAAAAATGGATATCTCGACAACGCCCTGGGTGCGCGGGTCGGTTACAAGTTCAACGTGATGGGTGTCGACAGCAAGGTCGAGTACCGCTATCGTGATCGCAGCATCAAGAATGCCAAAGACGAGACCCGCCAGCGGATCCGTGTCGAAGCCTACTACAAGTTCTGAGAACGCTGCCTACCGGTTCCCATCGGGGACGCGTTTCTCTATTTTCCTGATCAAATCCATCTCTCCCCACTTTTTTGAAAACACTGCCATGTTGAGTTGTTGAGCGTATTCGCCCCGACACCTCTTCGGAGTCGGAGGGCTTCGCTCCCGCCGCAGAGCGGCTTCAGATACTGTCACGGTTCGGTGTTTGAGGAAAAGCGGAAAGCTTGGAGCTGGAAGCGGATGTCGTTCGATAAGTTTTCTCCACTGCACCCAATGACCAATATCAAATGGGCTCAAGACCTGGCCGAAGCTCCCATCATTCCCGTATCGATCGGGTAGCCAAACGGCTTTTGCCTCCTATTCGAAGAGTGCGGTGGAGAGATAGCGTTCGGCTGTGTCCGGCAGGATCGTGACGAGGGTTTTGCCGGCCTGTTCGGGCTCTTCCATCAGGCGGCGGGCGGCGGCCAGGTTGGCGCCGGAGGAGATGCCGACCAGCAGAGCGGCCCGGCGGGCCGCCCTCCTGGCCGCTTCGATCGCCTCGTCGTCGCCGACGGTGAGGATGCGGTCGATGAGGGAGCGGTCGAGGACGGCGGGGGCGAAGCCGGCGCCGATCCCCTGGATGGCGTGGGGTCCCGCCTCCCCCCGGCTCAGGAAGGGGGAGCCCTCGGGCTCCACCGCCACGGCGGTCAGCTCCGGAAGCCGCTCTTTGAGGTAGCGGGCGGTGCCGGTGAAGGTGCCCCCGGTGCCCACGGCGGCGATGAAGAGGTCGATGTGTTCCAGCGCGTCGAGGATCTCCGGGCCGGTGCTTCGGTAGTGGGCGGCGGGGTTGTCGGGATTGTCGAACTGGGAGGGGAGAAAACTCCTGGGGAAGCGCTCCGCCAGGTGCCGCGCCTCTTCGATGGCCCCGCTCATCCCCTCCTCCGCCGGGGTGAGGACCAGCTCCGCCCCCAGGTGGCGCAGGAGCTTGCGCCGTTCCAGGCTCATGTTTTCGGGCATGGTGAGGATGAGGCGCAGCCCTTTGAGGGCGCAGATCATCGCCAGGCCGATGCCGGTGTTGCCGCTGGTGGGCTCGATGAGAACGCTCTCTTCGTCGATCTCGCCCCGCTTCATCGCCTCCTCGATCATCGCCTTGGCGATCCGGTCTTTGACGCTGGAACCGGGGTTGAGGTACTCCGCCTTGGCGTAGAGGCGGCAACCGTTGGTTTCGAGATACTCCAGACGGATCAGCGGCGTGCGGCCGATGAGGTCTTCGACGCTGCGGGCGGGCATCAGGAGGCTCCCAGGGGTTTGAACTCCAGCTCCGATTCGTCGAAGTAGAGGATCTCCCCGCTGGCCAGGTCGTAGTGCCAGCCGTGGAGGAAGAGGGTCCCTTCGTCGACCCGGCGCTTGACGGCGGGGTAGCTCAGGAGGTTTTCGAGCTGGAAGACCACCGAGGCCTTTTCGGCGAAGTCCCGCTGGGCCTCCAGGGTCTCGTCGGGAAGGGCGTCGAGGGCCAGTTTGCGGGCGGGAGCGCCCAGCTGGAGCCAGCGGACGGTGTGGATGTTCTCTTCGCTGGGGGTGTGTTCCTGGAAGCAGGCTTTGATGGCGCCGCAGTCGGAATGGCCGCAGACGATGATGTCGCTGACCTCCAGACTGGTGACGGCGTACTCGATGGCGCTGGCGGTGGCGTGGTAGTCGTCGTCGGGCCGGAAGGGGGGGACGAAGTTGCCGATGTTGCGGACGATGAAGAGATCCCCGGGACCGGTGCCGGTGATCATGTTGGGCATGACCCGGCTGTCGCTGCAGCCGATGAAGAGCGCCCGGGGGCTCTGTCCCTCCTCCACCAGCCTTTTAAAACGCTCTTCGTTCTCCTTGAACTTGACGCTGCGAAAATACTGATGTCCCTTCTCGAACTCGCTGATCTTTTCCATCGGCATTCTCCTTGTTGTCATTACGTCAATAGGGTTGAGGTCTTTGCGGGGAGTGTTTTCATTCGAGCCCTCCTGCGGAACACGAACGGGAGGTGCGACAAGTCCAGGCAAACCGCTTTGCCTGCACCGTACCGCACGGCGCAGCGTCTATGCGGCTCCGGTGCATCGCTGACGCCAGCTCGCGCCCCTTCGGGGTTGAGTGTGTTCCTCCTCGGACTCGTGGGAAAACACTCATCATGCTTTTTATTCATCCGGCATTTTCCATCATTCATCTTCCATCCTCCATTTCTCGGTCGAATCACGATTCGACGGAAGCTACGCTCCATCCGATCTCCTCCCCCGCCATCATCGGCACCACGTCGCCGTAGCGCTCGGGGACTCGCATGGGGGTGTCGGTGAGCCGGACCCTTTTGGCGGGAGGCTCAATCCCGTAGATTCTTTTGGCGTTGGTGCTGACGAAGTGCTGGAGGTTTTCCAGCTTGCCGTGCCGGGCGAAGAGCTCCGCCAGGGCGGGCAGGGCGATGGGGGCGGTGAAGACTCCCGCCGCGCAACCGGGGGCTTCCTTGGCGTGTCGGGGATGGGGGGCGCTGTCGGAGCCGAACATCACCTTGGGATGGGCCTCCAGGGCGGCCCGCAGCAGGGCTTCCCGGTCCTCGGGGCGCTTGGCGATGGGCTTGCAGAAAAGGTGGGGCTGCAACATTCCCCCCGCCACGTCGTCGAGGGTGATGAGGAGGTGGTGGAGGGTGATGGTTGCGTAGAGGTTGGGGTGGCGCTCCAGGGCTTCGACGCTGGCGGCGGTGGTGATGTGCTCCATGACGATGGTCAGCTCGGGGAAGGCTACCGCCAGCTCCTCGTAAATGGGGATGAACTCCGCCTCCCGGTCCAGGACGAAGCCGGCGCTCTCCCCGTGGATGCAGAGGGGGATTCCCAGTTCGCTCATGGCGCTCAGGGCGGGGCGAAGCTCCTCCACGGAGAAGCCGCGGACCCCGCCCTCGCTGTTGGTGGTAATTCCGGCGGGATAGAGTTTGACGGCGGTGAGCTCTTCGGCCAGGGGGGCGAGGAAGTCGAAGTCGTATTCGGGTTGGAAAAAGAGGGTCATGTAGGGTTCGAAGCGCTCATTCCCTACGGCGTCCAGGATCCGCGTTCGGTACTCCCGCATCATCGTTCCGTCGGTGATGGGCGGCACGAGGTTGGGCATGACGAGGGCCCCGCTGAAGAAGCGGGCGCTCAGCGGCGCCACGGTGCGGAGCATCTCCCCGTCCCTGAGGTGCAGGTGCATGTCGAGGGGATCGTGCAGGATCAGTTCAGTCATCGAAAGCCTTTAGGATGGTGTATGTTCCCCCTTCGCCGGGGACGATCCAATATTGTATGGCGATTTTCCTGTCGGCGGGATTAGGACGGGGGAGGGGTGCCAGGAGGCGTCCGGGGGGGTGGAGGGGATTGGCCAGGCGTGCGGCGGAGGGAGGCGTCCAGCGGACCCGGGGGTAGTCGATGCCCCCGGGAAAGAGCTGATTGCAGCGGAGGATCCGCAGGGTCGAAGCGGCCAGGGCGAGATCGGGCCGGTTGAACTCGAACTGCCATTTGGCGTACTCGCTGCAGGTGGGATAGTAGCGGCAGGAGCCCGGCAGCATCCGGGAAACGTACTGATATCCTCTGATCGGCGCGATGAACAACCGTCTCCACTCCATC
>CAZGGT010000233.1:0-2417 GCA_964525335.1 uncultured Nitratifractor sp.
CCGTCCAGGGCCGAAGTCGCTTCGTCGAAGATCACTACCTTCGGATCGCTCAGAATCAACCGGGCGATGGCGAGACGCTGCCGCTGTCCGCCGGAGAGACGGATCCCGTTGCGTCCGACACGGGTCTCCAGCCCCCGCTCCAGTTCCCGGACGAAGCACTCCATCTGCGCCATAGCCAGAGCCTCCCAGATCCGCGCCTCGTCGACCGATTCCCCCAGGGTCAGGTTGTACCGGATCGTATCGCTGAAAAAGAGCGACTCCTGAAGCATCAGCCCCACATGGCTGCGAACCCGTTCGAGTCCGATGCTCCGGAGAGGATGTCCCCCGTACCGGATGCAGCCCCGCTGCGGGAGGTAGAGTCCCACGAGCAATTGGGCGACGGTACTCTTGCCGCTTCCGCTGGGACCGATCAGGGCAACCTTCTCTCCCGGGCGGACATGGAGCGAGATTCCGTGGAGAATTTCCGCTCCTTCGGGGTAGGAGAAGTGGATCTCTTCCAGAGAAAATCCGACCGTCCGACGCCCGGCGAAGGGATTTTTCTCCTGGGGGAAGACCGGTTCCGTGGGAATCGCCAGAAGGGCATCGAGACGCTCGAGTGCGGGACGGGTATTGTGGTAAGAGACCACCAGGGTGATCCACTGATTGATCGGCTGAAGCAGGGTCGAGAGGTAGAAGAGGAACGCGATCATCTGACCGACGCTCAGATGGGAGTAGACCACCGCCGCGATCCCCAGTGCGCGAAAGAGATCCACCGCCGAGGCCGTCAGCAGCATCGACCCGTTCTGGACGGCCGCCGCCCGGTAACCATGCTCCAGAGAGCTCTCCCGGATTCCCCGGGCCCGTTCCCGGATCAGATCGAAAAAACGCCGTTCCCGATTGCTCGCCCGCACCTGGAGAAAGAGTTCCATCGTCTCGGAGAGAAGCTCCTGATAGAGCTGATAAGCTTCATGCTGTTTTTTCAGAAGCGCTCCGGTCTTGCGCCCCAGAATCCGGGCGAATCCGAGAAAGAGCGGATTGACCAGCAGGACCAGCAGCGCCAGCCGCCACTCCATCCAAAAGAGAATCGCCCCCACCCCCACGAGCATCAGGGTCGCACTGAGAGCCGTGGAGACCCCCTGACTGACGAAGGCTCCGATGCGCTCCACATCCTGGATCGTACGGGCCACCACTCCGCCCGACTTGAGGGATTCGTATTCGGAAAGGGTAATGCGTTCGAGATGGCGGAGCAGGCGATGCCGCAGGGCGTAGGTGACTCGCTGGGCGATCCGGGTGGCGTAGTAGGTTTTGCGTGTCGTGGCCCAGGCGGCCAGTGCCCGCAGCGTCAGAACCAGCAGGGTCACCACCGCGATCGTCTGCCAGGGGGTCTGTGCCCCCGTCAGCCGCGTCGTCCATTCGGTCAGACGTCCGGGATGCCCCAGGAGAATTTCGTCGATCAGAAGCGGAAGCAGCAGGGGAACCGGCAGGAGAAAAAGCGTCGCGGCCAATCCCCAGAGGTTCAGACGCCAAAACTCTCCGGCGCGGGACCGGACCATCTCCCCCAGGCTGCGAAAATCAAGTCGGTGCATGAACGGAGACGGCTCAGATCAGTTCCGCCAGCCCCTGCTCCATGAGCCGGGAGACGAACCCCTCCAGGTCTTCCCGCAGGCGCGCGTCATCCACCTCATAGATCTCCCGGAGGGCCTCCGCCGTCTCCTCCAGGCTTTTTCCTTCTTCCAGAAGTCGCCAGATATCGGTCGCGACGGCATCGAGGCCGTAATAGTTTTCGGTCGTCATATCCAGAAGCACCATTTCTCCGTCGATCTCCTGGGCGAAGAGTGTCTCCGGAAAGCGTACCCGTTTCGAAAAGTCCATGCTCTTTTCCTTCAACCATATTTTACTATTCAAGAATCATACCGGCCCACTTCTGCCGCCATGCCGGTCTCGGTGCGATTGTAGCAGATCTTTCAAAAATTTCCGCCCCAACTCTGAGAACTCTGAGAAGCCCTATGGTACAATGGCGCCACTCCCGGAGAGGCGACACCCCCGAAGGGCTTTCCGGGGAAGGACTGCGTCCCGGTCCTCTCGCCGGATCCACCGTCGATACGAAACGGGGCATCCCACCTCCCATCCCATTGTGATGAACCGGGCTCATTCCAACACCAAAGGTACAAAGATGCATCCACAGAAAATCGCCGTCATCGGTCTCGGCTACGTCGGCCTCCCTTTGGCCCACGCTTTCAGTTTCAAGTACCCCGTCGTGGGCTTCGACATCGCCCCCTGGCGCATCAAGGAACTCCAAAACGGCCACGACCGGACCCTGGAGCTCAGCGACGAACAGGTGGCCGAATGCCTCTCCAATGGCATGGCCTTCACCGACGACCTGGAGGCAATCCGCGATTGCAACGTCTACATCGTCACCGTACCCACCCCCATCGACA
>CAZGGT010000234.1:0-1522 GCA_964525335.1 uncultured Nitratifractor sp.
TCCAGCCCCTCTTCGCCCAGGTAGGCGCCCCATTCCCAGGCGGCGATCATGGTGCGGACCGGGGCGTGGCGGTGGTAGAGGCCCATGACGCCGTAGCCCAGGTAGATGAGGGGGCGGATGTAGACGTTGCTCCGGAAGTCGTTGCTCCGCAGCAGTTCGATGTGGGCCTCTTTGACGGTTTCGTAGTCGATGTTGGGCTCGATGGCGACGATCTTGGCGCTGTTGTAGAGGCGGCGGCAGTGATCTTCCAGCCGAAAAATCGCCAGTCCCTCGTCGGTCATGTAGGCGCGGGTCCCTTCGAAGACGGCGTTGCCGTAGTGGAGGGTGTGGGTGAGGACGTGGACGGTGGCCTCTTTCCAGGGAACCAGCTCCCCATCCATCCAGATATATTTCGCTTCGGTCATGGCTTTCTCCAGGTCGTATGGCTTTCCGGAACGCTCCGGGAAAATTTGGAGATAGTGTATCCAAAGGGGGGTTAGGGTTGGCTGGTCGGAAAAAATCCCGGCTTGACAATATGTACGCAATAGCGTACAATTGAGTAAAAATGAGACAAAAGGAATTGGAAATGAGCAAAGTGATTTCTGCTTCCCAGGCACGGGCCAATATTTTCCGCCTGATCGATGAAGCGTCGGAGAGCCATGAGCCGATCGTCATTACGGGGAAACGGAACAATGCCGTCCTGCTCTCCCAGGAGGACTGGAGCGCCATCCAGGAGACGCTTTTCCTCCAGAGCATCCCCGGTATGCGGGAGTCGCTTCTCGAGAGCCGGGAAGCTCCCGACGAAGCGTTCAGCGATCGGATCGAGTGGTGAGCTGGCGGATACTCTACAGCAAGTATGCCCAGAAGGATGCCAAAAAGCTCAGCGCCGCGGGTCTGGACAAAAAAACCAAAGCTCTAATCGGGATTTTGAAAGAGGATCCCTGGCGGACACCTCCACCTTATGAAAAGCTGGTGGGAGACCTGCAAGGGTTCTATTCCCGGCGGATCACTATCCAGCACCGCCTCGTCTACGAGGTTCGGGAAAGCGATCGGACGGTCCGGATCCTGAGAATGTGGTCGTACTATGGAGAGTGAAAAGAGAGCGTACCGGGAGCTGCTGCTGATCCGCCACGGTGCGGTGGATGTCGACTTCGAGACGCCCTTGCGAGCGGGGGAGCTGCCGGCATGGATCGACGGGTACAACCGCGCTCCCCTGAACGAGGAGAGCCACCCACCGCCGGAGCTGAAGGATCGGGTGAAGCGCTGCGGCTATCTCCTGGCCTCCTCCCTGCCCCGGACCCTGGAATCGGCACGGAGGCTGGGCCGGGAGCCCGGGAGCCGGGAGGCGATCTTCGATGAGGCGGAGGTGGCCCGGATGCCGGTGCCGTGGCTGAGGATACGGCCCTGGAGCTGGCTGATCCTCGCCCGGGTGCTGATGACCCTGGGATACCGGGATCGGGAGGGGGTTTCCCTCCGGCGGGCCCGGGAGCGTGCGAAACGGGGGGCGGATCGGCTGGAAGATTTGGCGGAGGAGCACGGTTCG
>CAZGGT010000235.1:0-8415 GCA_964525335.1 uncultured Nitratifractor sp.
CCGTCTCCGAGGAAAATGCAGAATTGGAAATTCGAAGGAACGGGAATAGGCTAGCGCAGAGCGAATCCGCAGGCGATTCCCTCTTCCGTCACATTGATCTGTCGAATGATCCGGTTTTTGTCCACCTTGACGACCAGGGCACAACGATTCCCCCACCCGTCATCCGCCCGTCCGATACAACAGCGGGCCAGGTCCGACCGCCAATACTGAATCATTCCTCCATCCGGAAGCTTCTTCCACTTGTAACTGGGCCCGTTATTGAGTTCGAAAGCGGTCCAGCGTTTTCCGATGTAACTACTTTTGGCCGGTGTACCGGGCAACGCTCCCGCCCCTGCGGTCTCTCCCAGGATCGCGACAGCCGCCACAGACAAGAGGGCTTTATTCATGAAAGACTCCTTCGGAAAAATTTTATTAGATTATAAACTATTAAATGTTAATCTATCGTTAGCGTCGGCCCGTCGGAACCATTCCCCTTACCGCACAGGGAAGGTGGCAGGTCGACAATCCGATTCTCGTTATACTTTCGAATTTCGATCTCAACCAACTCAGTGAGAGGGAGTAGCATGTCGGGAGAAGTCAAAAGCATCCGCCTCAAACTCTTGATCGCCTTTCTTCTTCCCGCCCTGGGTCTGCTCTACTTTTCCGCAGGGCAGGTGTACGACAAATTCGTAATCTATCAAAACAGCCGCTACCTGGAGCGGGTGACGAGCTATGTCTCCCGTGCCGCCCGCCTGACCCAGGAACTTCAGAAAGAGCGTGGATTGAGCATGGGCCGCCTCTCGGGACGCAACTGTGCCTTTTTCCGGCAAGCCCTGGCCCGGCAACGCCCCAAGACCGATGCCGCCTTCCAGGCCCTCAACCGCTTTCTCTGGCATCAGGAGGAGTGGTCGGGCGAACGCCAGGTCAAACGTTTTCTCCGGCTCTACGCCCGCCTTCCCGAAATCCGTCGTCAGGTGGACGCCCGCTCCCGGCCGATGCTCAAACTCTTCGGCTACTACAGCGATCTGATCGATCAACTGATCCGTACCACCCGGCCCCTGGGGGACTATTTTATCAGTCGTCCCTTCACCCGCACGATTCGTAGTTTCGAACAACTTTTGGCCCTGATCGAAGTGAGCGGCAAAGAGCGTGCGTTGATCTCCGCCCTCCTGGAATCCCACGGAGCCAAGAGGGAGGAGTTGGAAGATCGTCTGCTCATTCTGGAAAAACGCTTTGAATCCCTCCGAAAAGATTTTCTCCAGCAGGCGACGGTCCATACCCTCCAGATCGATCAGCGATATCTGGACCGAAACCTGGAGCAACGCTACGATCGGCTCCGCCGTCAGATCATCTACAAACATCGGTACGATCTTGTAGAGGGTCGCGAGTGGTGGAATCTGGCGACCCGGTACATCAATACGCTCTATCGGATCGATTTCGCCCTGCTCCAACATCTCAACGAACTCAAAGAAGAGCAAAAAAACGATGCGGTCCGGACCCTCTGGATCAGCGTCCTCATCTGGATCGTCTTCGTCGGATTCCTCTATCTCCTGATCCTCTATATTTTCCGGGTTTTGGAACGGTTCGGCCGGGAGATCGAACGCAGCAACGAAGAGACCCGTTTCTACAAAGCTTTTTCCGAGTTTTCCGAGTATCTCGTCTACCACCGGGATGAGCAGATCCTCCTCAACACCCTGACCACGCTTCTCCATCATACGGAGCAGTTCCGGTACGTCTGGGTGGGCCGCTGCGAGGGAGAGAAGCTTCTGCCCGTCAGCACCGAAAACCTCTCCGCCGCCTCCATCGAACAGGAACTCAAACAGCACGACAGCATCCACGAACGGTTCCACTTCGCTCTGCAGCAGGTACGGGAGGAGATGCATCCGGTGCACCTGGATCTTCCCGATCTTCCCCACTCCGCACTGCTCCACGAGGTGGGAGAGATCGGCCTCTTTCCCATCACCCGCCAAAAAAGGTGTTGTTGCGTCCTGGTTGTGGGACTGCCCGGGGAACATCGTTTCGAGACCCGGTTTATCGATCTGATCCAAAAAATGTGCAACTCCCTCGGCAGTGCCCTGGAGCGGATCGAAGTCGAAGCCCAGGAGCGCAAGATGGAGGAAGAGCTCCGCGTCGCCGCCACAGCGTTCAACGCTCACGAAGCGATCACCATCACCGATGCCGACGGAACCATCCTCCAGGTCAACGACGCCTTCACCCGGATCACCGGATATACCTCCGAGGAAGCCATCGGCAACAATCCCAGCATTCTCAAATCGGGCAAACACGATAAAGAGTTTTACGTCGAGATGTGGGATCATATCCGCAAGGAAGGGTTCTGGAAGGGAGAGATCTACAACCGACGCAAAAACGGGGAAATCTATCCCGAAATGCTCTCCATCAGCGCCGTCCGGAACGGAGAGGGGAAGATCACCCACTACGTCGCCCACTTTTTCGACATCACCGAAATCAAAAACGCCCAGAAGGATGCCGAATACCGGGCCCAGCACGATCCCCTCACCGATCTGTTCAATCGTCAGAAACTCACCGAATCCCTCGAAAGCATCTACCGTCAGGCCCTCCACAACCGGGAATACAACGCCTTCCTCTACCTCGACCTGGACAACTTCAAGCACATCAACGACTACTACAACCACGAGATGGGCGACAAAGTTCTCATCGAAGTGGCCCGACGCCTGCGAACGGTGGTCCACGCCGAGGACATCCTGGCCCGCATCGCGGGGGACGAATTCGCCATGATCCTCTGCTGCCTGGGAACCGACCGACGGACCGCGACCAAAAAAGCCAGTATCGTCGTGGAAAAGATCCGCAATCTCTTCAACGATCCGATTGTGATCGACGGAGTCAGTCTTGAAATCACGTTCAGTATCGGGATCAAACTTTTCCCTGATGCCGAACGGGAGTGGAACGAGGTGATGATCAACGCCGACGTCGCCATGTATCACGCCAAAAAAAGCGGCAAAAACCAGTACAACTTTTTCAACGAAACCCTCGATCTGGATTCCAAACGCTTCCTCCGCCTCAAAAACGAATTCACCCAGGCCCTCAAAGAGGGGGAGTTCCTGCTTCATTATCAGCCGCGTATCGATATCGCCAGCGGCCGCATCGTCGGCATGGAAGCCCTGGTACGCTGGAACCACCCGGAGCGGGGTCTCATCTACCCCGACGAGTTTCTTTATGTATCCCAGGGCAATTCCCTGGGATACGAACTCAGCGAATATGTCCTCGACGCCGTCTGCCGTCAGATCACGCTCTGGCGGGAACGCTACCCCCGTTTCGATCTGAAGATCTCGGTCAATATTTCCGGCGAACAGTTCAACAGCCGGAGTTATATCGAAAACACCCTGGCATTCCTGAAGGAGCGCCCCGAGATCACCCCCCTCCTGGAGTTCGAGATCGTCGAGGACGCCCTGATCAAGGACCTGGATCATACCGTCCGGGTCATCCGGGATTTCAAACGCCTGAACATCGGGTTCTGTATGGACGATTTCGGGACCGGCTACTCCTCCATCCAATACCTCAAACGCCTTCCGGTGGACATCGTCAAAATCGACCGGGGATTTATCATGGATCTCTTCCAGGAGCGCAACGACGAAGTGGTCAAGCTCATCATCAAGACCGCAGAAATCTTCGGCCTGGAAACCGTCGCCGAAGGGGTCGAGACTCCGGAAGCTCTGGCATTCCTCCGCTCGGTCGGCTGCACCGCCTATCAGGGATATCTCTTCTCTCCGCCCGTCAGCGCCGAAGAGGTCGAAGCCCTGTTCCGGAAGCAGCAGGACCCGCCGCAAGAGTGACCCTCGCTCTTCCTCCCTCCATCCCGGGCAAAAAGTAAATGGCTTTTTTACCATTTTAGGATAAAATGTTGCTCATTTCTCCCAGGAGCTTCCGGAACTCCCCGGAAAATATCAAACGGAAAGGCCGCCCGTGTCAAACTGTCTCTACAATGTCATGGACATTCAAAAAATTCTCCCCCACCGCTTCCCCTTCCTGCTGGTGGACCGCATTACCTCCCTGGAGCCCGGACACTCCATCGAAGGGTACAAAAACGTCTCCATTTCCGAGCCCGTCTTCCAGGGACACTTTCCCGACCATCCCATCTATCCCGGCGTGATGATCATCGAAGGAATGGCCCAGGCCGGCGGCGTCCTCGCCTTCAAAAGCATGGATGCCGAAGGTCAGGAGAACACCCAGGACAAGGTGGTCTACTTCATGAGCATCGACAAAGCCAAATTCCGCGCCCCCGTCACTCCCGGGGATCAGCTGGTCTATCGCCTCGAAGTCCTCAAAAACAAAGGAGCCGTCTGGTTCCTGGACGGGAAGGCCTATGTCGACGAAAAGCTGGTGGCCGAAGCCCAGCTCAAAGCCATGATCGTGGACAAGTGATCCCGTGCGTTCCATCCATCCCACCGCCATCGTCGCCGAAGGAGCCCGCCTGGGCGAGAATGTCACCATCGGCGCCTACAGCGTCATCGGTCCCGAGGTGACGATCGGAGACGACTGTACCGTCGGAAGCCACACCCTTATCGAAGGCGTCACCACTCTGGGCCGCGGCAATCGCGTCTTCTCCCACGCCGTCCTCGGATCCATTCCCCAGGATCTCAAATACCGGGGCGAACGGGTCCGCCTGGAGATCGGAGAGGGCAACACCATCCGGGAATTCACCCTGATCAACCCGGGAACCGAAGGGGGCGGCGGCCTCACCCGGATCGGCAACGGCAATCTGCTGATGGGCTATGTCCACGTCGCCCATGACGTGCAAATCGGCGACGGATGCATCCTGGCCAACGCGGCGACCCTTGCCGGTCACGTCGTCCTGGGCGACCACGTGGTGATCGGCGGGATGACTCCCATCCACCAATTCGTCCGGATCGGCGACTATGCCATGATCGCCGGAGCCAGCGCCCTGAGCCAGGACATCCCCCCCTACTGCCTGGCCGAGGGCAACCGCGCCGTCGTCCGGGGGCTCAACCTCACCGGCCTGCGCCGCAAACTGGACCGGAGCACCATCGACGCCCTCAAATCCGCCTACCGCCGCCTCTTCGAAAGCGGTGAGCCGCTGCGAGAGAGCGCCGAGGCTCTGGCCCGTGAACACGACGACAAAGCCGTACAAAATCTTTGCAATTTCATTCTGAATTCCAGCCGAGGAATTCCCTTCAAAAGGAAACAAAATGCCCACTAAAAAATGCAGCTTCTGCGGAACGAGCGAGAGCGAGGAAAATCCTCTCATCGCAGGCAACAACGCCTACATCTGTTCCAACTGCGTCATCTCCGCCTACAAGATCCTCTTCGGCGAAGAAGAGGGAGGTTCCGGCACGGAGTTCAATCCCCGTCTTCTGACGCCCAAAGAGCTCAAAGCGCTTCTCGACGAATACGTCATCGGCCAGGAAGAGGCCAAAAAGACCCTCTCCGTCGCCGTCTACAATCACTACAAACGGATCTTCAAAAAACTCGACGGAACGGATGAAGAAGAGGTCGACATCGCCAAATCCAACATCCTCCTCATCGGTCCCACCGGAAGCGGCAAAACCCTGCTGGCCCAGAGCATCGCCCGCTTTCTCGACGTTCCCATCGCCATCGCCGACGCCACCAACCTCACCGAAGCGGGCTACGTGGGCGAAGATGTGGAAAACATTCTCACTAAACTCCTCATGGCCGCCGACGGCGACGTGGAGAAAGCCGAAAAAGGAATCGTCTTCATCGACGAAGTGGACAAAATCGCCCGCCTGGGCGAGAACCGCTCCATCACCCGGGACGTCTCCGGCGAAGGGGTCCAGCAGGCGCTCCTCAAGATCATCGAGGGATCCGTGGTCAACATTCCCCCCAAGGGAGGCCGCAAACACCCCAACCAGGACTTCATTCAGATCGACACCTCCAACATCCTCTTCATCTGCGGGGGAGCTTTCGACGGACTCAACGAAATGATCAAACGCCGCCTGGGAGGCAACACCATGGGCTTCGGGCAGACCAAGCGCAGCAAACGGGAGGAGGAAGATCTCCTGCACCTCGTCGAACCCGACGACCTGGTGAGCTACGGGCTCATCCCCGAACTCATCGGACGTCTCCATGTCATCGCCACCCTCAACGCCATCAGCGTCGAAGATATGGTCCGGATCCTCACGGAACCCAAAAACGCCCTGGTCAAGCAGTATCAGAAGCTCTTCGAGCTCGACGGCGTCACCCTCACCTTCGAGGAAGAGGCGCTCCGGATGATCGCCCGGAAGGCCCTCGAACGAAAGACCGGGGCCCGGGGACTGCGGTCCATCCTGGAGGAGATTCTCCTGGACGTGATGTTCGAACTCCCCGAACTGGAGGGCTACGAAGTGGTCATCACCCCCGACGTGGTCGAGAAAAAATCGCCTCCCCTCTATCTCAAAGAGAAAAAAAGCGCCTAAAAAGGATCGGTAAACAATGTTCGGATTTTTTAAAAATATTTTCGGTGCCTTCTCCAAGGATCTCGCCATCGACCTCGGCACCGCCAACACCCTCGTCCTGGTCAAAGGTCAGGGGATCAGCATCAACGAACCCTCCGTCGTCGCCATCCAGGTGGACAAACACGGCCAGGAACACATCCTCGCCGTAGGGCAGGATGCCAAGAACATGGTGGGAAAGACCCCCGGCAACATCAAGGCGATCCGCCCCATGAAAGACGGAGTCATCGCCGATTTTCACGTCACCGAAATGATGATCGAATACTTCATCCGCAAGGTCCACGGCCGCAAGAGTTTCTCCTCCCCCCGGGTCGTGATCTGCGTCCCCTACGGCCTGACCCAGGTGGAACGCAAGGCGGTCCGGGAGTCGGCCCTCAACGCCGGTGCCCGTTACGTCTATCTGATCGAGGAACCCATGGCCGCCGCCATCGGAGCCGGCCTTCCCGTCCGGGATCCCCAGGGCAACCTGGTCGTCGACATCGGCGGGGGAACGACGGAGATCGGCGTCATCTCCCTGGGCGGACTGGTCATCAGCAAGTCGATCCGGGTCGCCGGGGACAAACTCGACGCCTCCATCGTCGACTACGTCAAAAAGAACTTCAACCTCCTCATCGGAGACCGGGTCGCCGAAGATCTCAAGATCCGCATCGGTTCCGCCATCAAGCTGGACGAGGAGCTGACCACGATCGTCCGGGGCCGCGACCAGGTCGAGGGCACCCTCACCTCCGTGGAAATCACCAGCGAACACATCCGCGAAGCGATCGCCGACCCCCTCAAACAGATCGCCGAAGCCCTCAAAAGCGTGCTGGAGCAGACTCCGCCCGATCTGGCCGGGGATATCGTCGAAAACGGCATCGTCCTCACGGGTGGAGGCGCCCTGATCCGGGGTCTCGACAAATACCTCTCCGATATCGTCAAACTCCCCGTCTACATCGCCGAGGATCCCCTCCTGGCCGTCGCCAAGGGGACCGGCAAGGCCCTGGACGAACTGGACCTGCTCCAACAGGCCGCCTTCGAGGACTAGGCAAGCCGTTAGATGAAATCCCGTTTCCTCCTGCTTCTGCTGCTGGCCATCATCCTCTTCGTCCTGTTGGGCCGGAACCGCCAGGAGATGCGGGGAGTCATCCTCGGACTCGTCGACCCCATCAAAAGCTACTACAAAAATTTCACCAGAGACCTCACAGACAAGAGTCACAGTTATCTGTTCCAGAAAGAGCAGATCGAAAAACTCACCAAAGAGAATCGGGTCTTGCGCAAATATCTCCTGGATCAGACCCATTACCTTCGGCAGGTCGCCTCCCTCTACAAACAGTTGCCCTCCCTGGAAAAACTTCCCTACAAGAGCATCACCCTCGTCGATACCGTCTCCTACGTCAAACTCAACAAATTCGACGAAATCCTCCTGACACCCCCTTCCAAGACTTCCCTTAAAGAGGGCAAAGTCTACGGCCTCATCCAGGAAGAGGTCGTCGCGGGAACCGCGCGGATGCAGGGAGGGATTCTCTACGGGTATCTTCTTCCCAACCCCAAATGCCGATTCAGCGTCTTCGTCGGTCCCAAACTCCATCCCGGGATCGCCGAAGGGGTGGCGGACAAACTCATGGCCGTACGCTTTATCCCGAAATGGGCGAAGGTGGCCAAGGGAGACCTGGTAGAGACCAGCGGCCTGGACGGAATCTTTTTCGCCAACATTCCCGTCGGCGTCGTGCGGAGCGTCCAGGTGGAGGGAAGCTACAAAACCGCCTACATCCAAACCTACGCCGACACCCTCCACCCCCGGATGTTCTTCCTCATCACCGATGCCACCCCCTATCTGGTCTCCCGCTACGATCAGAACTCTTCATTCCCCGGACGTCCCTATCCCTACGCTTCCCAACCCCCGCGGACATTGGACAAAAACATCAGCAGCGTCCCGGAAACCATCCAGACCAAAGAACTCCAGATCGACCCGTCGGAGTTCGAAATCCCCAAAGAGCCCCAGCCCGCCCCC
>CAZGGT010000236.1:0-25387 GCA_964525335.1 uncultured Nitratifractor sp.
AAGCAGATCAAGGCGATGATCAGCTCCATGACCCCCAAAGAGCGGGAAAATCCCGACCTGCTCAACAACAGCCGCAAGCGCCGGATCGCCAAGGGGGCGGGGCTGGACCAGCAGCAGGTCAACCGGGTCCTCAAACAGTTCAAAAACGCGGCCAAAATGGCCAAGAAGCTCTCGGGCAAAGGGGGAATGAAACAGATGCAGAAGATGATGCAGCAGATGGAGGGAGGAGGAGGCTTCCCGGGTCTTCCCCGATAAGCCGTCACAACGGGGGTTGCCGAGAGATTTTCTCAGGGCGTAAGAGCGGTTTTTGGCGGAGATAAGGGAAGCTTCGTTATAATCGCTCCATCTTTTATGTAAACAAGACAAAGGGGAATCATGGAAGGCGTATTTACCTTTATCGGTTCGATTACGGGTCACGGCACGGGTCTGGTCATCGGTCACCTGCTGCTGGTGACGGTCATCATCCTGTGGCTGGCGTTCAAAGCCACCGGCAATATGAAAGCGGTTCCCACGGGGGCCCAGAACGTACTGGAGGCCTATCTGGGCGGTGTGATCGCCATGGGCCGCGACGTCATCGGCGAGGAGCTGGCCCGGAAGTACCTGCCTCTGGTCGCCACCATCGGACTCTTCGTCCTGGTCAACAACCTGATCGGGATCATTCCCGGTTTCGAGTCTCCGACCTCCAACATCAACGTCACCCTCCCCCTGGCGCTGGTGGTCTTCTTCTACTACAACTACGAGGGGATCAAGAAGCAGGGGGTGGTTCACTATTTCGCCCACTTCGCCGGTCCCGTCAAGGTCCTGGCCCCGCTGATGTTCCCCATCGAGATCGTCTCCCACATCTCCCGGATCATCTCCCTCTCTTTCCGTCTCTTCGGAAACATCAAGGGAGACGATCTCTTCCTCTGGGTTCTGCTGATGCTGGTCCCCTGGGTGGTGCCTCTGCCCGGGTACCTGCTGCTGACCTTCTCGGCGCTGCTGCAGACCTTCGTTTTCATGATTCTGACCTATGTCTATCTGGCCGGTGCGGTGGCCCTGGAAGAGGAGCATCCCGAGAAAGCTCCCGAGCCGGTCGTCGACACCATGGGCGCCGTCTGATCTCCTCAGACCGTTCCGGGAATGAGGCTTCCTTCCAAAACCCTGGCGTTTCTCCTCAACCTTCTTCTGGGAGGCGCCTGGGCATTCGTATTCATCGGCGCGCTCAGCGCCCTTTACCACTACGCGGATATCAACTGGTTCTACGCGCTCGCCAGTGCGCTGATCTGGTCTTTTCCCGGCCTTTTTGCCGTCGTTTTTCTGGAATATCTGCTTCGAGGCTTCGAACGGAACGAAGCGATCCGTGAGCAGACCCGCCTCTTGAAGGAGATCCGGGAGGCTCTCGAGCGAACCCGATGATCGCCTACGCCATCAGCGATCCCTCCACCCTGCGCTTCGACCACCGTTTTCACCAGGATCTGCGTCGTTTCTCCGAGCGGGCCGACTGGCTGCTCTATCGGGACAAAGAGACCCTCCGCTATCGGGACCGTGCCGTGGAACTGTTCCGGGCTCTCTCCCCGTTTCCTTCCCTTCGCCTCCTGATTCATGACGATTGGCGTCTGGCGCGGGAGCTCGGAGCCGGAGGGGTCCATTTCAGCGCTCGGGGCGTCGGAGGACTGGAGGCTGCGAAAAAGGCCGGTCTTTTTACCCTCGCAAGTACCCACAGCATCGATGAAGCCGAAGAGTTGGCCCGGAGGGGCGTCGACGCCGTCACTCTGAGCCCCGTGTTTCCCTCCCCGGGAAAAGGGACTCCTTTGGGGGTGAAGCTCCTGGCGGAAGCGGTGAAGCGTCTGCCCGTCCCGGTCATCGCGCTGGGTGGGATTGTCGACGAGGAGAGGATCGCAGCCGTGGAGCGTAGCGGCGCCTACGGTTACGCTTCGATCCGTCTGTTCGCAGAAGGCTCTTCGCGTTCGGTAAGCAATCGGGGAGAGGGCGTTCCGATGAAGAAGCCCTGAACGTAATCGAAGCCGAGGCTTCGG
The DNA here is from genome assembly GCA_964525335.1 of uncultured Nitratifractor sp. Classification (GTDB taxonomy): domain Bacteria; phylum Campylobacterota; class Campylobacteria; order Campylobacterales; family Sulfurovaceae; genus Nitratifractor. Next base: position 2,016 of record CAZGGT010000236.1, read on the forward strand.
ACCTTTTCCAGGACCGGACGGGAGTGTACATACTCCGCCACCGTTTCGATCCCCGCGTATCGGGTGAAATCGAGAATGGTTTTGACGATCAGTTCCGAGTGTCGATCGTGGTCGATCCGTTTGATGAGGCTGCCGTCGATTTTCAGAGCGTCGATATCCATTTTGAGGATCTTTTCAAAGTTGGAATACCCGCTCCCGAAATCGTCGATGGCGATGCGACATCCGTACCGTTTGACTTCATTGATAAACTCTTCGATGATTTCGTAGTCCTGGATCTCTTCGCTTTCCAGAAATTCGAACGTAATTCGGCCGGAAGACTCCGGATTCTCCCGGAGCAGTTCCAGAATCCGCGTCCGGTCCTCTTCATTGGCGATGTCGGTGGCGGCGAGATTGACACTGAAATGATAGGGATGGAGCCGAGCCGTTTTGAGCGTCTTTCGGAGAATCCTCAGGGTGATGCGTCCTCCCAGTTTCGCTTCGTTGGCGATCCGGATGAATGTCGAGGGTTCCAGAACACTTCCATCGTCGAAGACGATGCGGGCCAGGGCTTCGTATTTGATGACTCCTTTCTCGTTCAGAGGGAGGATGGGTTGATAGTAGGGGATCAGCCGATCTTCGCCGAGCGCTTCGTGGATCTGGCGCACGGTTCGGACATTTCGGGCGATTTCGGCCCGTGTATCGATGAGCTCGTTGTAGATTCTGCACTGATGGCGGCTGGAACTTTTGGCGTACTTGAGAGCCATGTCCGCCGTTTCGAAAAGACGGTCTTTCTCCTGACTCGCTCCGATGGAGAAGCTCAGATCGATGAGCAGATCGTCGATGGGCAGTTCCAGGGTCTCGAGTCGATGATAGAAATGGCAGGCGAGACTTTTCAGATCGGCGGCGGTATGAAGATCTGCGAGAAGAGCATACTCGTCTCCGCCGATTCGATAAACCCGGTAATGAAGATCGGATGGCAGGAGGGTTTCCAGGCGGTGGGCCACCTCCCGGAGTACCCGGTCGCCGATTGAGGTTCCGTAAAATTCATTGATATGTTTAAAACGGTTGATGTTGATCAGGATCAGCGCCGGCTGTTCGTAGGCGGTTTTTTCCAGTTCAAAAGCGCGGCGATTTCTCAGGCCGGTCAAAAGGTCCGTTACCAGGTTTTCTTCCAGTTGCCGCTTGAGAAGGCGGAGGGCCCGGTTTTCCCGTTCGGTACGGAAAATGAAATAGATGATGACTCCCAGGGAACTGAGATAAAGAAGCAGGAACAGGATGGTGATGTGTTTGATGGTGGAGAGTTCCCGCTTGGCCTCCCGTTGGAACCGATCGTTGAGCCGGTGCAGGTTTCGGACCAGTCCATTGTGGGTGAGTTCCCGCATAATGCGGGTATAGCGGGGAAAGATCCGGAGAAACTGCTGCAGATGGCTTCGAAGCGTCGTGAGGAGTTGCCGTTTGGGCCCGGGATGATGAGGCAGCAGTTGTTCCAGTTCTTCTCCGTAGTGACGGAGTTCGTCCAGAAAATCGGTATCGAGCGCGTTGCGGGCGAGGAAGAAGGTGGCGTTGATCCGGGAGAGAAGCAGAAGGACCTCCCGATCCTGACGCCGGGAAGGATCGAAGATTCGGTAGGCCCGTAACTGGAGTGTGGGAATGTAGACGGTACTGTTTTTCAGGGATGCGTTGAGGGTCAGAAAGGTTTCGATTCGGTCGAAAAAACGCTGGAGATTCCGGTGAAAACGTTCCAGTTCTTCCCGGGTTTTTCGGTATTCGTGCGTTTGAAGGGAAGAATGATCCAGGAGGGAACGTGTCTCCTCCTCCATCGCTTTGGAGAGTTGGTGGATGCGGTCGTAGTTATAGTAGAGAACGGTATTGCTGCGCAAAAGTTCTTTGTCGAGTGCGTAGAGATCGGTCAGCAGATTTTGAAAGCGGGTCCGCATCGTAGCGCTCGCGGTAAAGTAGTTTTGCAGAATCGTGTATCCGACCAGGAAAAGGAGGACGCCGAGCACCGCCGCGGCGATGGCGAGTACCAGACGTTCCCCCGCATGACGTCTCACGGCATCCGCCTTTTCATGGTGGAGGGCGGCTCTCCCGTGAGCGTTTTGAGAAAGGCGACAAGAGCGTCGAGCTCCTCTTCGGAAAGCTCGGATCCCAAATTGTAATGGGCCATCCGTTTGATGGCTGTTCGGAGGGTGGGGGCGCTTCCATCATGGAAATAGGGGGCGGTGAGGGCGATGTTGCGAAGGGAGGGGACCTTGTAGACGTTTTTGTCTTCTTCTCTGTGGGTCAGGGCATAGCGGTCGGGATTGTTCGGGTTCCAGGGGTAGGGGTGGATCAGTCCCATCTTTTGGTAACTGTTGCCTCCGATGTTGATGCCGTTGTGGCAGGTGACGCAGCCCAGGCGCTTGAAGAGCTTGTGGCCCCGGAGCTCCTCGGGGGAGAGGGAGACCTCGTGGCGCAGATATCGGTCGAATGTGCACCCGGGGGTGATGAGGCTCTTTTCGAATTCGGCGATGGCGTCGCTTAGGGTATCGAAGTCGGGGGGGTGGCCGTACAGACGCCGAAACGCTTCCCGATAATAGGGGATTCTCCGCAGACGACGGGTGACGTGTTCGTGCTCCATCGCCATCTCTTTGGGATTGTGGACGGGCATATGTACCTGCTCTTTCAGAGTTCGGGCATGACCGTTCCACATTTGGCGGAAATTGAAGACACTGTTGAAGACGGTCGGAGTATTGATCGTGCCTTTCTTCCCGGAGATACCGACGGAACCGGGAATGGAGTCGGCCCCGTTCTTCGGGTGGTGACAGGAGACGCAGGCGATGCTTCCGTCTTTCGACAGACGGGGATCGAAGAAGAGCCGGCGGCCCAGGCGAGCTTTGTCGCGATTGTAATGGATGGTCCGGGGAATCGGGAGAATCGGTTCGGTGGCGAGAAGACAACTTTCCCCGCCCAATATGATGCCCATGATGGCTCCTCCGGCATGTTTACCAAAAATGTTCATGGAAAAGATCATAGCGAAATGGGGCTCCGGTTCCGATGATCCGAGTTTGTTCGCAGAGTACAACGGATGAACAAATCTTCCGAAAATCTTTCCTCCGCATTCTCGTGACACCTTTCGGGTTAAAAACCCATTGGATATAATGACGCAACCAAATGCTTCGGGGATCTGTATGGTTCCCCGAGACCTGAAGGAAAGCATACCTCATGTTCGAAACCGTCATCGGACTCGAAGTCCATGTCCAGCTCAACACCCGATCCAAGATCTTCTGCTCCTGCCCCACCAGCTTCGCGGAGCATCAGAACCGCAACACCTGCCCCGTCTGTCTGGGGCTTCCCGGCGCCCTGCCGGTTCTCAACAGGGAGGCGGTCAAAAAGGCGATGAGCTTCGGCTACGCGGTCAACGCCACCGTCAACCGCCGCTCCATCTTCAACCGCAAGAGCTACTTCTACCCCGACAGCCCCAAAGCCTACCAGATCTCCCAGTTCGACGTCCCCATCGTCCAGGATGGAGAACTCTTCATCGAGACGGAAAAGGAGGGAGTGAAACGGATCGGGATCACCCGGGCCCACCTGGAGGCGGACGCGGGGAAGAACCTCCACGACGGGGAGATCTCCAAAGTGGACCTCAACCGGGCCGATACGCCGCTGCTGGAGATCGTCAGCGAGCCCGACCTGCGCTCCAGCGAGGAGGCGGTCCTCTACCTGCGCAAGCTCCATGCCATCGTCCGGTACCTGGACATCAGCGACGCCAACATGCAGGAGGGCTCCTTCCGCTGCGACGTCAACGTCTCGATCCGCCCCAAAGGGAGCGAGGAGTTCGGCACCCGGGTTGAGATCAAAAACCTCAACTCCTTCCGCTTCGTCAAGCAGGCGATCGAGTACGAGGTGGAGCGCCAGATCGACGCCTGGGAGGACGGGGTCTACGAAGAGGAGGTGTGGCAGGAGACCCGGCTCTTCGACACGGAGCGGGGGGAGACCCGTTCGATGCGGGGCAAGGAGGACAGCGCCGACTACCGCTACTTCCCCGATCCCGACCTGCGCCCCGTTATCGTGACCGACGAAATGATCGAGGAGGCGAAGAGGATTCCGGAGCTTCCCGACGAGAAGGTTCGACGCTATACCGAGGAGCTGGGGGTCAAGCACAAAGACGCCCTGGTCCTCACCGCCCAGAAGGAGCTGGCCTACTATTTCGAGGCGATGATCGACGCCGGCGCGCCGGCCCGGCAGGCGGTCACCTGGCTCACTTCCGAGCTGCTGGGACGGCTCAACAAGGCGGGCCTGGAGATCCAGGACTCTCCCGTCGAGGCCGGGACCCTGGGGCATCTCATCGCCCGGATCGAAGACGGCACCGTCAGCGGCAAGGGGGCCAAGGAGATCCTCGACCACATGATGGAACACGAGGAGCGGGACGTGGACGTCCTGATCGAGAAGCTGGGCCTCAAGCAGGTGAGCGACGACGGAGCGATCCTGGCGATCATCGACGAGGTGCTGGCCGCCAACGCCGACAAGGTGGAGGAGTATAGGAGCGGCAAGGAGAAGCTCTTCGGCTTCTTCGTCGGCCAGGTGATGAAAGCCTCCAAAGGCTCCGCCAACCCCGGCAAGGTCAACCAGCTGCTCAAAGAGAGACTCGGCGGATGACGCAAGCGGAGAAAGAGAGCCTCGACCATATCATTCTTAGGGTCGCCCGTCGGCTCGACCAATCTCCCCGCTACAAAACGTTCAAGGCCAAAGTGCGGGATTTGCTCAACAATCCCGAAAATCCTTACAAAAAATACTTCGACATCACGATCATCTTTCTGATCATCAGTTCCGTCTTCATCCTCATCTACGAGGTGAAGCATCCCATTCCCTACTGGATGGAGTTCTACGATATCTATATCGTTTCTTTGGTGTTCCTCATCGAATATCTGTTGCGGCTCTGGACCTACAGCGATCTGAGTTCCGAGATTATCCGGGAGTATGACGAAGCGGTTTTCGTCGGGAGAGAGTTCAGCATCTGGCCGGCCCTGGCCCGGGGGCTGCGCCGGAAACTGCGCTACATGGTCACGCCGGCGGCGATCATCGACATGCTGGCGATCTTTCCCGCCTATCGGCCCCTGCGGGTGCTGCGGATCTTCATCCTCTTCCGCTTCCTCAAACTCCTCCGGTATACCCGCAGTATCAACCAGTTCGTCGATGTCCTGGCCAACAAGCGTTTCGAACTGCTTACCCTGCTTTTTCTGCTGGTCTTCGTGGTCTTCACGGGGGGGATCGCCATCTATGTCCTGGAAGAGACCCATAATTCCCGGATCAACAGCCTCTTCGATTCCCTCTACTGGTCCCTGGTGACCATCAGTACCGTCGGGTACGGAGACATTTCCCCCGTGACCCACGGGGGCCGGATCATCTCCATGTTGATCATCGTTTTCGGGATCGCCATGATCTCCTTCGCCACGTCGGTGATCGTCTCCGCCTTTTCTGAAAAACTCGACGAACTCAAAGAAGAGCGGGTCGTGGAGGAGGTCAACAAGAGCAAGGAATTTCTCATCATTTGCGGATACGGTCAGATGACCAAAATGTTTTTCCGGCAGGCGGAGGCGAAACAGTACAACTACATCATCCTCGACAAGGACCCGGCCCGGGTCGCCGAGGCGATCCACGACGGGTACGACGCCATCGTCGACGATGCCAGCCGCTATACCACTCTCTCGCGCTTCAATACCGAGGGCGCCCGGGTGACGGTGCTTTGCATGTCCCACGACGATGTGGAGAACATCTACATCACCCTCAACGCCAAAAGCATCAATCCCCGGATCCGGGTCATCGCCCGGGCCAGCTCCCAGGCGATCGTCAGCAAATATCAGCGGGCGGGAGCCGATCACATCCTGCTGCCTCATGAAGCGGCCAGTACCATGATGAGCGTGGCGATTCTCCGTCCCACGATGTACAAGGCGATCCACGCCATCTTTACGGGGCAGAATGTCGCCCTGCTGGATGAGGTGAAGGTCTACGAACACAGTATACTCAACGGACGGCGAGTCAAGGAAATCGATTTCCGGGCCTACAAACTTCTGCTCATCGGAGTCCAAAAGGCCGACGGAGATCGGTTCGTGTTCAATCCCGACGGTGAGATGCTGCTGGAGAAAGGGGATATTCTTCTGGTGATGGGGCACAAAATGAGCATCGCCTATTTTCGGGAAAGCAGCTGCGGAGTCAAAGGAGGGTGCCTCCGATGAAGAAGCATGTGATTCTTTTCGGCTACGGAAAATTCGGGGTCAATGTCGCCGATACGATCCACGCCCACGGGGCGGAAGTCCTGCTGGTGGAGTCGGACAGGAAGCGGTACAAGCAGGCTGTGGAGCATGGATTCGAGGAGTGTCGGCTGATGGATGTAACCCGGGACGAAGAGCTGGAGACCCTCCCGGTGAAGCCCGAGGACCAGTTGGTCTGCGTCATGGACGACGACCATCTCAACGTCTTTCTGGTCCTCTCCCTGCGGGCGCTCTTCCCCGACAACACGATTCTGGCGATCTCCGATTCGATTCACGCCACCCGAAAACTCAAGATGGCGGGAGCCGACAAGGTGATCGACCTCTACGCCGTCAGTGCCAACCGGATCCACAACATCCTCAACAAGCCGGTGGCCACCCGGTTCCTGGAGGGCTTCGTCGACCATACCCACGAATACAGCTTCCGGGAGATTGAGATCCCCGAAGGCTCCTTCCTCCACGGTCGAAAGCTCGAAGAGATCGATTTTCACCGCTACGGGATCATTTTCGTCGGAATGATCGATGTGGAACTGGGCAACAGCTTCATCTTCGTCACCACGGGATTGGAGCACAAACTCGACAGCGGCGACATCATCGTCTGCATCGGGCATGACGAGGATCTGGAGCGTTTCGCCGAAGCGATCCGACAGAAGGAGGAGCCGAAAGCATGAAGATAGCGATCATCGGAGCGGGAAAGTGGGGCCAGGCCCTCCATCACGCCTTTTCCCGGAACAACGACGTCGTCATCACTTCCCGGACTTCCCGGGAAATTCCAGGCTTTGTTCCGGTGGAAGAGGCTTTGAAGCGGGAGCATCTGGTGCTGGCGATCCCGGCCCAGTGTGTCCGGGGCTGGATGGAGGAGCATTTTGTCGACCGGGGACAAAAGATACTCGTGGCGGCCAAAGGGATCGAGATCGCCACGGGAGCGCTGCTCAACGAGATTCTCGAGAGCTTTCTGCCTCCCGATCGCCTTGCCTACCTTTCGGGCCCCTCCTTCGCCAAGGAGGTGATGGAGTCGCTCCCGACCGCCCTGGTGGTGAGCTCGCTCAGTCCTGCGCTGGCGGAACGTTTCGCCGGAGCCCTTCCCGAGTTCATCAAGGGATATACCGATGACGATGTGGCGGGAGCGGAGGTGGGAGGCGCCTACAAAAACGTCATCGCCATCGCCGGCGGTGTCTGCGACGGCCTGGAGCTGGGCAACAACGCCCGGGCCGCCATGATCGCCCGGGGGCTGGTGGAGATGTCCCGTTTCGGCATCCACCTGGGAGCCCGGGCGGAGACCTTCCTCTCCCTGGGTGGGGCGGGAGACCTCTTTCTCACCGCCAGCAGCAGGCTCTCCCGCAATTACCGGGTCGGGCTGGGACTGGCCGCCGGCAAAAGCCTGGAAGAGATCCTTGCGGAACTGGGCGAAGTGGCCGAGGGGGTGGGGACCGCCCGGGCCCTGAAGCGGATCGCGGAGCGGGACGGCCTCTACCTCCCCATCGCGGCCGAAGTCCACGCCATGCTCGAAGAGGGGAAAGACCCCCGCCGGAGCGTCGAAGACCTGCTGCGTTCCGATCGCTGAACCCTGCGAAACCCCTGGAGAGCGGAGCCATCGCCCTTTGGGCGAATTTTCGATAAAATCACGTAATTTCATTCAAGGAACGTCTCCGTGGATACCAAACGACTGCTGATCGAAGTGGGGGTCGAAGAGCTTCCCGCGATTCCCCTGCTCAAGATTCTCCCCGAGATCGAAAGATCCTGGAACAAGCTCCTGGAGGAGCGCTCCCTGCAGAGCGACTTCCGCTTCCTCTACACCCCCCGCCGTCTGGTCCTGGAGCACGGGGCGATGCCCCTGCGCCAGCCCGACCGGACCGAGGAGCTGGTGGGCCCGCCGGTGGAGATCGCCATCAAGGAGGGAGCGCCCACGCCCGCCGGCGAGGGCTTCGCGCGCAAGTGCGGCGTCCCCTTCGAGGCGCTGGAGCGGACGCAAAAAGGGAACCGGGAAGTGCTCTTCTACCGCCGGGAGATCCCCGGGGCGGCGACGGAGGAGCTCCTGCCGGAGATGATCCGGGAGTGGATCGCCTCCATGCGCTTCGGCAAGATGATGCGCTGGGGAGCGCGGAAGGAGGAGTTCATCCGTCCTGTCCGCTGGCTCCAGGTGCGCCTGGGAGAGGCGGTGGTGCCCGCGGAGCTTTTCGGCGTGGTTTCGGGAGACCGGACCCGGGTCCACCGGATGGTGAGCTTCGATCCGGTGCCGGTCCCCGCTCCGGAGGAGTACGAGGCGATCCTCGCCGGGGGCAGGGTGATCCTGGATCCGGCGGCGCGCCGGGAGAGCATCCTGGAGGATTTCGAGACCCTGGAGGGGGAGAGCGGCCTGCGGATCGAGCGGGACGAAGCGCTCCTGGCGGAGGTGGTGGCGATCACCGAGTATCCCCGGGCCCTGATGGGGAGCTTCGAGGAGCGCTTCCTGGAGCTGCCCCCGGAGGTGGTGGTCACCTCCATGAAAGAGCATCAGCGCTACTTCCCCGTCTACGACGGGGAGGGGAAACTCACCAACCGCTTCGTCGTCGTCAGCAACGCCGTCACCGACGACGCCTCCCAGGTGATCGCGGGCAACGAGCGGGTCCTGCGGCCCCGGCTGGCCGACGCCCTCTTCTTCTGGCACAACGACCTGCAACGGGGCCTCAGCACCGACGGGTTGGAGAAGATCCGGTTCATCGACGGGCTGGGAAGCCTGGCGGACAAGGTGGAGCGGGAGCGCAACATCGCCCTGCGCCTGGCGGGGGTCTACATGGACGAGCTGGAGCACGAGACGGGACGCAGCGCCCTGGAGATCGAGCGGCTCATGGAGCGGGCGGTCACCCTGGCCAAGGCGGACCTGCTGACGGAGATGGTCTACGAGTTCACGGAACTTCAGGGGCTCATGGGTTCCTACTACGCCAAAGCCCTGGGAGAGGATCCCCTGGTCTGCACCGCCATCAAAGAGCAGTACCGTCCCGAAGGGGAGGGGGCGGAGCTGCCCGGCACCATCTTCTCCTCGGTCCTGGCCATGGCGATCAAGCTCGACACCCTCCTGGGGCTCTTCAGCGTCGGCAAGATCCCCACGGGTTCCAAGGACCCCTTCGCCCTGCGCCGTGCGGTCAACGGCATCATCCGCATCGTGATCCACTACGACCTGGGCTTCGAGATTCCGGCGATCCTGGAGCTCCTGGCGGACCAGTACGCCGAGTTCGACCGGAAAAAGCTGGAGGAGTTCATCCTGGAGCGGATCTACAAATCCCTCGACGCCAACCCCTCGGTCATCGCGTCGGTCCTGGCCACCGGGGAGCGGGACATCGACGAGATCGCCAAGAAGGTCGAGGCCCTCAACCGGATCCTGGAGCGCCCCGAGGCGCGGGAGCTCTTCACCACCTTCAAGCGGGTGGCCAACATCTCGGAGGCGGTGGATCTCTCCGGGGAGCTGCCGGTGGATCCGGCGCTCTTCGAAAAGGAAGAGGAGCGGAAGCTCTACGAGGCTTTCCTCGGGACGGAGCGCCGGGAGTACGACGACTACGAGAGCCGTCTCGAAGCGCTCTTCGCCCTCAAGCCGCTCCTGGACGCCTTCTTCGACGCGGTTTTGGTCAACGCCGAGGAGGAGGCCCTGCGCCGCAACCGCCAAAACCTGGTCGCCTCCGTCTATAAGGCCTTCCTCTCCATCGCCGACCTCAAAGAGATCTCCGTATGAGCGAATCTCCCATGAAAGCCGGCTTCGTCGCCGTGGTCGGCCGCCCCAACGCCGGCAAGAGCAGCCTGCTGAACTTCCTGGTGGGGGAGAAGCTGGCGATGGTTTCCAAAAAGGCCCAGGCGACCCGCAAGCGGATGAACGTCATCGTCATGCACGACAACGCCCAGATCATCTTCGTCGATACGCCGGGGCTCCACGAGAAGGAGAAGCTTCTCAACCAATACATGATGGAGGAGGCCCTCAAGGCGATCGGAGACGCCGACCTGATCCTCTACCTGGCTCCCGTGACCGACAGTACGAAAGATTACGAGCGTTTTCTGGAGAAGATCGCCAAAAAAGGCACCCCCCACCTGCTCATCCTCACCAAGGTCGACCGGGTCTCCAACGCCCAACTTTTGCAGAAGATCTCCGAATATCAGAAGTTCCAGGATCGCTTCCTGGCGCTGATCCCTTTTTCGATCTCCCGGGGCGGGGATCCCAGGGGATTGCTGGACGAGATCGCCAAACACCTCCCCGAGCATCCCTGGCTCTACGATCCGGAGATCCTGACCACGGAGAACATCCGGGAGATCTACCGGGAGCTGATCCGGGAGGCGATCTTCGAAAAGCTCAGCGACGAGATCCCCTACGAGAGCGACGTGCTGATCGACCGGATCGAAGAGTCGGAGGATCTGGACAGGGTTTACGCCACCATCATCACCGAAAAGGAGACTCAGAAACGGATGATCATCGGCAACCGGGGCGAGTCGATCCGGCGGGTCGGCAGCCTGGCGAGGAAACTCATGGAACGCTTTTCAGGAAAAAAAATCTACCTGGATCTCCATGTGGTGGTCCGGAAAGGGTGGAGCAAAAACCGGAAGGCTCTGGAAGAGATCGGCTACATTTTCTGATGATTTCGGAAAATCGGAGGAAAATGGAAGATAAATACACGATTAATAAGCTGTTACTAATATTATAACATATATAATCAGCTTCAGAAGGCTTTGTAAGGATCGAGGATGAAGGATAATGGCCACGAGGTGAAGTACCAGTCGATTGTCGCGATCGACAACTACAATCACCGATATTATCAGTACCGAGAGGATACCCTCTACGCTGTCGAGAAGCTTCAGTTCAGGCGACAGAACTACTACAGTACGTTCATCGCCAACAAAGACCTGATCATCGCTCCGGTGACCGTCAGTCGGAACATACCCGACGAGGATGTGGCCGGCGCTTTGGAAGACAGGGCGTATGAAGAACTTGGGCTCGACCCGGCGACGGAATACATCATTCACCATCGTGAAGTTTCCGGGGTCGGAGAGGGAAGGCAGTTCCAGCTCTTCGTCATGGAACGTTTCCGTTACGACGAACTGTTCGGAAACCTCCGGGACGAGATCAAATATATCGACTATATGGTGCCGGCGCCGCTTCTCTATCAATCCCTGTATGAGACCGGCCTCCTGGAGAGAAGGAAAGTTCACTGCTTCCTCTATTTCACCCATTACGATACGACCCTTACCTTCTATAAAGACGGGGAGTATCTCTACAGCAAGTCGATCAATTACTCTCTGCAGCAACTGTATGACCGCTACTGCGAAATCGCCGGCAAGACGGTGGATAAGAGACAGTTTTTCCGTATTTTCCAGAAAGAGGGGGTCAAGACCACCCACCTGGAGTATCAGCAGAATCTCATCCGTCTTTTCAATGAAGTGTTCATCACGATCAACGACATCGTCATCTATACGAAACGGGCCTACGATGTCGATGTGATCGATCAGATGTTTATCGGGAGCGAGCTGGGGCCCATCAGCGGTGCCGACGAGTATGCCCAGAACTATCTGGGCCTCTACTCCAGTTCCATGATCTTCGATTTCCAGATCAAGAGCGACGAGTGGTATGTCGATCAGCTCCAACAGATGCTGATCCGGATGACGGAGCTCTACTGGAAGGAGCCCGAACGTCACATCAACTTTACCCTCTACCCCCGTCCGCCCGCCTTTCACAAACGGGCGAGCGGGCAGTTCATCCTGAGTCTGATCGTGGCGCTTCTGCTGGCTTCCGCCTATCCGCTCTACTACCTGGGAGCTTCCTATCTGCTGGAGTTGCGAAATCTTCAGCTGAGCAAGAAAGAGCAGAAACTGGGAAGCGAGGTACGGAAATACAAGGCGATTCTCGGGAAAAAGAAACAGACGATCAAAAACCTGAATCAGCGACTCGCCGCTCTTCGGACAAGTTATAATGCCAAAGAGAAAACGTTGGTGGCCGTCTATGACAAAAAGGTCAACTATCGTCTCAAGTCCAATCAGCTTGCGGCTTTTGCGGAAGACCTGGCCCGCTTTGGACTTCATAGCGATCGTATGAGAAGTCGGGAGGATCATTATGCGCTGTCGATTCTGGGGGACAATGATCGAAACATCACGGAGCTGGTGCGGGATGTCACCAATCATTATGCCAACGAAATTCGGAAAATCGATATTGAACGGATCGCCACAGATGAAAACGATTCGCTCTATCACGGTGTCCTGAAGGTAGAATTGCGATGAGATATATAGAAGATAGACTCGAGAGTCTCGACAACTACTTTTCCAACAAAAGTGAATCGGAAAAATGGCTGATCATTCTCCTTCTTGCAGGGGTGGTCGGTTATATCCTTTATCTTTATCTTTTCCCATACGCGGAATCCCGTTACAAAAACAGTCGGATGACGCAGCAGAGACTGGAAAAGAGAATCGCGGAAGAAGAACGTTATCTCCGTTCCATTACGGTCAACGGGGATCGAAACTTCTATATCAAGAAATACGATCGGGATATCGCGAGAAAAAAGCAGGAGATCCGGAGTTATGAACAGAAAATCGCGAGACTGAACCAGAGCTTCTCCAAACTTTCCGAAGTGCTTTTCAACCGGAAGAACTGGGCGACTTTCCTCAATTCGATCACTGCGAGGGCACGGGCCAACGATGTGGAATTGTTGGAATTGACCAATCACTACGTCCATGACAAAAGGAGTTTCGGTCATGTGTTGGAGATGGGAATCCGCTGTGAAGGAGCGTTTCAGAATATCATGGCGTTCATCAACGATCTGGAACAGAACAAATTGGTGACCGACGTCTACAGCAGCGATCTTTTCGTAGATCCCGAAACAAAAAAAGTCGTGGCGGATCTCAATGTCTCCGTCTGGGGGGTGAATCGATGAAACGTCTAGCATGGGGACTTGTGTTGATTTCGTTTCCTCTGATGGCGGAACTGAGCATCCAGCGAATCGACAAGATGGTGTCGCAAATCCAGGGGAAACGCGTCAGTAAGGTCAAGGTCGATTTTCAGAAAATCGCTTCACCGTTTGCTGTGATGGTCCAGAAGGATGTCAATGCGACACCGATCCTGGTGAAACCGGAACGGAAGGTCGAATTGAATCTTTCGGCAATCGTCAACGACAGAGCGTGCATCAACGGGAGATGGCTGGGAGTCGGTGAAACGATCGAAGGTTATCGGGTCGAGAAGGTGGAAGAGAACCGTGTGGTGTTGAGGAAAGGAAAAAGGACGATGGAACTTTTCCTTCCCAATCCTGATCAAAACAAATTACTACAGATAAGCGAGGGATGACACGATGATTTCGAAAATCATGAGAACGATTGTGTTGGGGATCTTCCTGACCGGAGCGGCGACGACAGCGGCAACAGCGGAAGGATGTGCTGACAAGCTCTTCAGCGTGACGATCAACGATACCTTGACGATCGGAGATGCGATCGACAATCTCGCCGAGACCTGTGGATTGACCGTCATCGTCAAAGATTCGGGAGCGAAACATCGCCTCAAAAAACATTTGTATTACGTCAAGCTGAAGAACGCGTCGATGAAGAGTTTTCTTGATACGCTCTTGAAGGACAACGACCTGAACTATACATTGAAAGGGAACAAACTTTCGATCTCCTACCTGGTGACCCGCACGTTCAAGGTTCACTACATCACCGGGCAACGGACCGGGAAAAGCAGTGCCAACGTCCAGGTGGCCGGTGGTTCGTCCAGTTCCCAAAGTACGACCAACGGCGGAGGGAAAGGATCCTCCATCACCATCGAAACCAATAACGAATTCCAGTTCTGGTCGACGCTCAAAGACGAGATCCATCGCATACTCAATACGGCGGGGGACGGCAGCGTCCACTTTACGAAGGTTGGAGATTCGTGGATCGGGCCGGACGGTCAGAAATGGGAGTACAATCCTCTGGAGCCCGTGATCAATCCGGAGGCGGGTATGGTGACGGTGACCGGTACCGCCCGACAGATCGAAAGAGTGAGCCGGTACATCGCGACTCTGATGAAACAGATCAAAACGGAAGTGATGATCGACGTCAAAATCTTGGATGTGCGGATCGACAACTCCAAAGAGTACGGAATCGATTGGAATAAAATCTATAGTACGTCGATCACCTTCGGAGGCAATTACGAATTCGGAGTCGGATCTTCCCCAAAACCCGGCAACGGTTCGTTTCAGGCGAGTTTCGGAGGGGATTTGACCGGAGTCCTGAAATTTTTGCGGACCCAGGGAGATGTGACGGTCGTCTCCAGTCCCCAGGTCATGACGCTGAACAATCAGCCGGCCATGATCAGCGTCGGTCGGGAAATCTTCTATCGGCTTTTGACGACCAACAAAGTCGGCGGTCAGGATACGGCGACTTCCCAGGATCAGACGATCGAATCCGTTTTCGCGGGTATTCTGCTCGACATCACTCCCGAAGTCGACGAACGGGGATTGATCACGCTGAAAATCAATCCCTCCGTCACGACGCTTGTCAACGAGGACGAGACCTACGAACCGGGTACGATTCGGGAGATTCCGCCGGATCTGAAGCGTCGTCAGATCTCTGCCGTGATCAAAGTGAAAGATGGAGATCACGCGATCGTCGGAGGGTTGATCACCAAAAGCAAGGGAACGACTACGGACAAGGTACCGGTATTGGGAGATATTCCCATCCTGGGATATGCATTCAAAAAGGATAAGGAACTGGACTATACGGATGAGCTGGTGATCATCATCACCCCCCATATCATCCGGAACAACCGAAACGTCACGTTGAAAGATCTCGGTTACAAAACGATGCGATGACACACCGATATGGAGATGCCAAAGAGGCGTTCGTAGACGAGATCAAAGTCGACGAATATATCGAGCTTGAAGGGAGTAAAAAGGCGTACGAGCAACTGGAACACAGTCTCGAGAAGTCCCTGAAGATGGTTTTGCTTTTCGGCAAACCGGGGACGGGGAAAACCCTCTTGCTCAATCGACTCTACCAACGCAACAGGCATCAAAAAGATCTGCATTTCATCGAAACGCCTGCCGGAAACCGGCGGGATCTCTACGGCAAACTCTTCAAAATCTTTACGGGAGAAACGCTCCCTCCGAAAACCAAAGTCAATTTCGAGACCTTCGTCTCGTTCGGAAGAAAAATCAAGGGAGAACGGAAGATCGCCATTCTCCTGGACGAAGCACAAATGTATCCTCCGGAGATTCTGGAAGAGATCCGGATCCTTTCCGATACCGGAAGCATCAAATTCATCATTTCGTTGCACAAGACGGCGGATGAGGATCTGGTGGCCAAAAAACATTTCCAATCGCGTATCTGGGAAACCATCGAACTGAAAAATGCCGACCGAAACGAACTGAAAGCATATGTGCACAAACGGCTGCTTTATCACGGATTGATCGAGATCGGCAACCAACTTACCGACAAACATTTCAAATTGATCCATCGGTGTACGGAAGGAAATTTCCGGGAATGCAACAAACTGCTCTATACGGCTTTCGAGATCAGCGAATATTATGACAGGCATCGTCCCGAAAAACTCGACTACAACCGTTTTCCATTGAAATTTTTGGAGATGGCTGCGATCAAAACGGGAATGATTCATGTATGACATCGACGAATTGGAAGCGAAATGGGCGCGGTATCGACGGAAACGAATGATCCGTCGTGCCCTGTTCGGTATGGGAATTTTGTTCCTGGTCGGCGCACCGATACTTTATGTCACCCTCAAGGATTCCGCAACGGCGTCGACGACCGCTCGCACCCGAACCGCACATCCCAACGGGATACCCCCAAAGAGAGATGCTTATGCACCCGCCGCAACGAAGGCGTCTCCCAGTTCCCCGGCCAAGGTCGCAACGGTGACGCCTTTGGCACCGACACGTCCGGGGATGCGAAAGTCTTCCCCCCCGGAACCACCGAAAAAGCCCAAAATGCTTATCACCCTGACCGATCGGAGCGCTCCGAAGGGAAACGGGACGGGAACCGATGCCGAGAAAAAGATCCGCATGAAAATGGTCGATGTCAAAAATACCCGGGTGGTGAAGGAGATAGAGGCCCGGTTCCCGATGACGCGGGATTACGACGACGCAATGTATCTGGCGAAGTACTATTACCGGAAGAAAAGATACAGGAAGGCGGAATATTGGGCGATGCAGGCCAATACGATCGACAGTACGCAGGAAGGAAGCTGGATCATTTTCGGCAAAGCCAAAGCGAAACAGGGGCATCGTGCCGATGCCCTGAGGATTCTTCAGGCCTATTACGACCGAAGCGGTTCGATGCGGGTGAAAGTGCTCATCGATCGAATCAGAAAAGGTCGACCTTACTGAATATGAAATCGGGTTTCCGTTAGGTTATAATGAAGGCAAGAGAAATAGGGAGGGCGATGTGGTCAAACTGATCGAAAAGATGGTTCGTGACGGGGTGGTGACGAAGGAGGATCTGGCGAAGCTGGTTCGGCGGCGTCCTCCGCTCAAGATCAACCTGGCCAATATGATCTCCGAGGGACTGGTCGAAGAGAAGCGGATTCAGGAGTACTTGGCGCAACAGATCCGACAGGGGAGTTTCGGTTTTACGCGTTTGATGGAGATCGAACGGGAAGGCGTCGCGATCGAGCCGGTGATCCGCAAAGTGGCGGAGGATCTGAAAATTCAGTATGTGGATCTGGATGACAAAGAGATCGACATGCAGCTGTTCGGACGGGTTCCCTATGCGCAATTGATGCGTTATCACGCCATTCCCGTCGAGGAGAGCGATCTGAGTGTGCTTGTGGTCTTTGAAGATCCGCTTGACATGGGGGCCCAGGATGCGGTACAGCGCCTTTTTCCCAGGAAACCTCTTCAGGTGGCCACCTCCCATCCGCGAAAAATCCATGAAATTCTTCAACGGATGGAGGTAAGCGAGAGTCTCAGAGAGTATGTGGATGCCATTCGAAAAGATCTTCGGGAAGGAGGGGCGGAAAAAGAGGAAGGCGAGTCCCCCGCCGTTCTCAAACTGATCGATCTGATTTTCAAGAACGCCGTCTTCAGTCGGGCCAGCGATATCCATATCGAAGCGACGGAAAAAAGTTGCGTGGTGCGCGAGAGGGTGGACGGGATGCTCCAGCAGAGTTTTATGTTCGACAAAGATATCTTCAATCCCCTGGCTTCCCGGATCAAATTGTTGGCCAACCTCGATATCGCAGAGAAGCGCAAACCTCAGGACGGACGGATTACCACGACGGTCAACGACCGGGAGTTCGACTTCCGGGTTTCCACCTTGCCGACGCTGGTGGGAGAATCGATCGTTCTCCGGATCCTGGACAAGAGCAAAGTCCTGGTCAAGCTTGAAGAAGCGGGGATGAGTGAATTTTGTTACAAACGGTTCACCCAGGCGATCAAAGTCCCCTACGGGATCGTTTTGGTGACCGGTCCGACGGGAAGCGGTAAGACCACGACCCTCTACGGTGCGCTCAACGCCATCAAGGATGTCAAGGACAAAATCATTACCGTCGAAGACCCGGTGGAGTACCAGATGGCGGGGATCCAGCAGGTACAGGTCAATCCCCATGCCGGATTGACGTTTGCCTCGGCACTGCGCTCCATCCTCCGTCAGGACCCGGACAAGATCATGATCGGGGAGATCCGGGATACCGAGACGCTGCGGATCGCGATCCAGGCGGCGTTGACCGGGCACCTGGTTCTCTCGACTCTCCATACCAACGACGCCATCAGCGCCGTGACGAGGATTATCGATATGGGAATCGAGAGTTATCTGGTCAGCGGGGCGTTGGTGGCGATCCAGGCACAGAGGCTTGTTCGAAAGATCTGCCCCTATTGCAAGGCACCGGAGGTTTTGACGCCCCACCTCATGGAAGAGATCCGCAGTTATCTGCCGGTGGAGAATCCCACTTTCTACAAGGGACAGGGATGCAAGGAGTGCAACAATACCGGTTATCAGGGGAGGGAAATGATCTCCGAAGTCTTGCCCATCAGCGATAGGCTTTCCCGGATGATCGCCGCCAATGCTTCGAAAGAGCAGTTGACGGAGCAGGCGATGGAGGAAGGGTTTATCACGATGTTCGAAGACGGGATTCATAAAGCACTGGCGGGGGAGACGACCGTCGAAGAAATCTTCAGAGTAGCGAGGTTGTAAAGTCATGTATTACAAAGTGACCGTATTGGAACGCGGCAAACGAATGAATGTGGTGTACGAAGCGCCCAACAAACGGGCTGCGGTGGCCAAAGCGAAACGGGAGCATCCCAAAGCGGTGATCATCAAGACCATCGAAACGGCGGCTCCGGTGGAGGATGTGCTCAAAAAAATCGTGAAGGATATGAGGCGTTTCGGTCGGGGAAGTGTCAAACTCGACGACAAAATCGCCACCATTCGCCAGATTGCCGTCATGACCGATGCAGGAATTCCCATTCACGACACGTTGGAAGATGTGGCTCAGAACACCGCCAACCGGCGTCTTCAGGAGATTTACCACAACCTTGCCAACGACATCAATGCCGGGAAGAGCATGTCCCAGGCGATCGAACCCTATTCGGAGGATTTCGGTCACGTGGCCATCGCCATGACCAATCTGGGGGAGCAGACGGGTAATTTCCCCGAGTCCTATCACAAGCTCGCCGATATTCTGGAGAATATCCGAAACAATACCGCAAAGTTCAAGAAGGCCCTGCGTTATCCCCTGATCACGCTGACGGCCATGGCCATCGCGTTCGTCATCCTTATCATGGTGGTGGTCCCGAAATTCCGGGCGATCTTCGAGGAGTTTCACGCCGAACTTCCCATGCCCACCAAGATTCTCCTCGGATTGGAATACGCGTTCAGCCATTACGGATTGTATATTCTCGTCGCATTGGCGGTATTAGTCTATGCGGTTCTGTTTCTGTATAAAAACAATCGCGACTTCAAGTATTGGGCGGACAAATTGATGGTCCATCCACGCTTCTACCTGATCAATCGGGTCATCTTCCTTTCCTCGATGTACAACTATACGCTCGTTTTCGGAGAGTTGGTTCGTGCCGGCATTCCGGTTTCGGAGGCGCTGGAAACCGCGGTGGGAATGGTGAACAACGACTACATCCGGGAAAAACTGGCGACGGTCAACGTCAACATCGGGCGGGGAATGAGCCTGACGGAGGCATTCGAGCAGACGGGACTTTTCGAGAATATGCTTTTGCAGATGATCAAAGCGGGGGAGGCCAGCGGTCAGCTGGACAAGATGTTGGGGAAAGTGACCGAGTATTACAACATGCGGTTCCAGGATATCATCGACAACCTTTCCAGTTACATCGAACCGATCATGATGTTTTTCATCGCCGGACTGGTTCTGCTGATGGCTCTGGGGATCTTTTTGCCCATGTGGGATCTGGGACGTGCGGTCAGAAACGGCTAAAGATCTCGGTCACTGCGGATGATGGGGAGAAAAGTCGTTCATCATTCCCTGATACACTGCGATTCAGAGAACGGGAAAGGATTGCGATGACGGGGAAAGGGAGCTGGGTGATACTGCTGGCGGGAACACTGTCCGCATGGGCGGGAACCCCGGAGACCCGGGAAGTTTTCCGGAGCCAGTGTGTGCTCTGCCATACGACGAAGACGACCCTCACCCCGAAGGAGAAAGAGACCCTGATGGGACCTCCCATCGATGAAGTGTTGTATCACGTCAAGGAGCGCTATCCCATCAAAACCGATGCGGTGAAGTTCATGGCCGACTATATCCGTCATCCGAACGTCGAGAAAGCGCTCTGCCCCTCTATGGACAAATTCGGACTGATGCCTTCCATGGCGAAGAGGGTGAGTGCCGAAGAGGCCCGGGTCCTCGCTGCCATGCTTTTCGACGCCTATCCCCGAAAGAGCTTCGCCCGGCAGGAGCGCCGTCAGCGCTCGGAGATTCGCTTCGCCGATCTGGACGCCGATGGAGACGGTTCGGTGAGTCCCGAAGAGTTTCGGGAGTTTCGTGCCCGGCGCAACGGACTGGATCCCCGGAGCTTCAAAACGGATCGCTTTTTCAAAAAGATCGACCGAAACGGAGATGGGAAACTGAGTCCCGAAGAGTTCGAGGCGCTGCGGCAGGCGGCCCGAAACGATCGTTAGGTTCGAATTCTGCCGTAACGAAAGAAGGGGAGGAGAGAAACGATGACATCCAAAGAACGATATCGGGAGCTCAAACACTATCTGGCGGAGGAGAATCCCGTCCTGCTGGAAGTGATGAAACAATACGAGGCTCTCGACGAGATCGCCCACGATCTGGGGGTGCTTCCCGGGGAAAAAAGCTATACAGACGATATCTCGTGGTGGCCCCTCATCTCCATTCTTGGGACCTTTTCCGCCGGGAAGTCGACTTTCATCAACAACTATCTGGGGATGAAGGTCCAGCAGAGCGGAAACCAGGCCGTCGACGACAAATTCACCGTCATTTGCTACGGGGACAATCCCGAGCCCATGACCCTGCCGGGGCTGGCCCTGGATGCCGATCCCCGCTTCCCTTTCTACAACATCAGCGACGAAGTGGAAAAGGTGGAGAAAGGAGCGGGCAGCCACGTCAACCTCTATCTCCAGCTCAAGACGGTCCATTGCGAGAATATCAAAGGCAAGATTCTCATCGACTCTCCCGGTTTCGACGCCGACGCCCAGCGGGATTCGATCCTGAGGATCACCCGCCACATCATCGGGATGTCGGATCTGGTATTGATCTTCTTCGATGCCCGCCATCCCGAACCCGGTGCCATGCGCGATACCCTGGAGCATCTGGTGGGTGAAGCGATGCAGTTCCGAGATAGCGACAAGATCCTCTACATCCTCAACCAGATCGACACTACCGCCCGGGAGGACAATCTCGAAGAGGTGATGGGGGCCTGGCAGCGGGCGCTGAGCCAGCGGGGGTTGGTCTCGGGAGACTTCTACGCTATCTACAACGAGGATGCGGTAGGGGCGATCGAAGACCCCTCCGTGGCGGAGCGACTCAAGCGGAAACGGGACGAAGATTGGAAGCGGATCGTCGATCGGATGGAAGGGGTCAAAATCGAACGGGCCTACCGCATCGCCAAAGCCCTCGAAGATTATGCCAAGAGTATTCATCGAGAGATCCTTCCGGATCTGGACAAGCGGCTCAGAGGCTGGGCACGCCGGGTGCTCCTGGGGGATCTTCTGCTCGCATTGCTGCTTTATGGCGCATTGGGAGGGATGATGCTCGTTGGAATGATCCCGACCACGCCGGAGGTCTTGCTTGGAGTTTTGCTTCTTTCCCTGGTGATCCTGGGGGCTTTCCATTTCAAGCTGCGGCAGTTTTTCGCCGGGAGAGAAGCGCGGAGGCTGGAAAAGGAGGGGAGTATCCCGGCCGATGCTTTTCGGGATCAGACCCGTTGGTACCGTCCGGTGTTCCGGGCGCTCAACGGCAGCTGGGTCGAAAAGATGCAGAAGCGTCTCGCAACGATCATCGACCATTCCCGCGCCGCCATTCGTCGTCTCAACGACCAGTATGTCCGTCCTGGCGGTATGAAGAGCCGGAAAACGGACGATGCCTGATCGTCTCCGCCTTTTTCTTCTCGTTATCCTCGCAATTTCCGTCCCCCTGTTGGCCAAAAGCCTGGAACGGCTCGCCGGCGGGGTGTTGTTGGTGGGCTTTACCGGCACGGAAGCGCCGAAACACAGTACGATCTGCCGGCAGATCCGCCGTTACGGCCCGGCGGGGGTGATCCTCTTCGACCGGCCCATCGGGAAGAAAGAGGGGGCGAAAAACATCGCCGGCCCGGAGCAGCTGCGTCGCCTGACCCGCCAGCTGCGCGCCTGCGCCCCCGACGGGCGGCTGCTCATCGCCGTGGACCAGGAGGGCGGGCTGGTACAGCGCCTGCGAAAAAAGCGGGGCTTTTCCGAGGACTTTCCCAGGGCTTCCCGGGTGGCCGCCAAGGGGGAGGCCGCCGCCCGGCGCATCTACGGGCGGATGGCGAAGGAGCTGCAACGTAGCGGGATCAACTACGACCTCGCCCCCGTCGTGGATCTGGCCCTCAATCCCAAAAACAGGGTCATCGTCGGCTTCGGCCGCTCCTACGGCAAAGACCCGGTGCGCGTCGCCCGCTATGCCTCCCTCTTCGTCGACGCCATGCACCGCCACGGCGTCGCCACCTCCCTCAAACACTTCCCCGGCCACGGCTCCTCCACCGGTGACACCCATGCCGGGTTCGTGGACGTGAGCGAACAGTGGAGGCCGGAGGAGCTGGAGCCTTACCGCCGGATGGTCAAAGCGGGGAAGGCCGACAGCATCATGGTGGCCCATCTTTTCAATCGCTGTTTCGACCCTCGATATCCGGCATCCCTCTCCCGTTCGACGATCCGTCATGTCCTCCGTGGAGAACTTGGCTACGACGGGGTGGTGATCACCGACGACCTCCAGATGGGTGCCATCGCCAAGCGTTACTCTCTCCCCGAGACCCTCCGCCTGGCCCTCGATGCCGGAAACGACATCCTCCTCTTCGGCAACCAGCTCGACCCGAAGCGGACCGTGAGCCTGGATCGGCTGGCCCAGGAGATCGTGAAGCTGGTGAAGGAGGGGAAGGTGAGCCGAAAGCGGCTGGAGGAGGCGAATCGGCGGGTGGAGAAGCTGCAGCGAAGGTTTCCGTGAAGCGTTTTCCCGGAAGCGCCATGACCCCGGCAGTCAAAAAGAGCATTGCGGCAGCGCTGCTGCTCTTTTTGATCCTTTTCCCGCACTATTCCGCTTATGTCGCCCATCCCGGGCGGGTGGAAGCTCTGCATGAGTGGTTCTTCGCGCTGACCCATTTCGTCGCCTCCCAGACCCTGGGAATCGTCCACGAAGCGGGGCATGGAATCTGCTATCTCTTCCGGTGCCCGCAGGGGGTGATGGTGCTCAACGGCACCCTGTTCCAGTGGGCCGTTCCGGCGGGGATCTCCTGGTACTATTGGAGGAGGGGAGAGCGTTTCGGAGCGATGGTCGCCCTCTTTTTCCTCGGCTTTTCGATGCAGTACACCGCCTGGTACGTCTCCACCGCGACGGAAGGGCCGATCATTCCGGCAGCCCGCTCCTTCCTGGGAGTGGACGCCTATCACGACTTCCACTATCTGCTCTCCGGCTTTCCCGGCCTGGAGTACGTGGGACTGATCAGTGGGCTGGTCCGCTTGGCTGCCTATCTCGTGATGCTGGGGGCGATG
>CAZGGT010000237.1:0-4486 GCA_964525335.1 uncultured Nitratifractor sp.
CCTGCCGGAACGAGGTCGAAGAGTACAAAGACAAATACCTCCGTGCCCATGCCGATTTCGAAAACATGAAGAAGCGGCTGGAGAAGGACAAAGCGACCGCCGTCGCCTTCGCCAACGAATCGTTTGCCACTGATCTGCTGAGTGTCGTCGATACCTTCGAAAACGCGCTTTTCAGCATCGAGCAGATCGAAGGGGACGAGGCGGTGGACAAGATCAAAGAGGGGATGGCCCTGACCTACGAGCAGCTCCTCAAAGTGCTCAAAAAACACGGAGTCGAAGAGATCGCCAATGAAGGGATTTTCGATCCCCACGTCCACCAGGTGGTCCAGCAGGTCGAGAGCGACGCCCATGAGAAAAACGAAATCGTCCAGGTGCTCCAGAAAGGGTACAAACTCAAGGACCGGGTCCTGCGTCCCTCGATGGTGAGCACCAAAAAATAGAAAAAGTTGAGGCAAAGCAACTTAGGTTGCCTGGCCCCGCAGAATAAGAGCCTATAATGGCGACAAAGAAAGAATCAGAAAAGGAGAAAGAGAAATGAGCAAGCCGATTGGAATCGACCTCGGGACCACCAACTCCGCCATGGCGGTCTACGAGAATGGAGAAGCGAAAATCATCCCCAACAAAGAGGGAAAAAATACCACTCCCTCCGTCGTCGCCTTCACCGACAAGGGTGAAGTCCTCGTCGGAGATCCCGCCAAGCGTCAGATGGTCACCAACCCCGAAAAGACCATCTACTCCGTCAAGCGGATCATGGGATTGATGTGCAGCGAAGAGAAAGCCAAAGAGGCCAAAGAGCGCCTTCCCTACCACGTCACCGACAAAAACGGTGCCTGCGCCATCGAGATCGAGGGCAAGATCTACACGCCCCAGGAGATTTCCGCCAAGATCCTCATGAAACTCAAAGAGGATGCCGAGGCGTACCTGGGCGCTCCCGTCACCGATGCGGTCATCACCGTCCCCGCGTACTTCAACGACGCCCAGCGGAAAGCGACCAAGGAGGCGGGAACCATCGCCGGACTCAACGTCCTGCGGATCATCAACGAGCCTACCTCCGCGGCCCTGGCCTACGGTCTGGACAAGAAAGAGAGCGAAAACATCGCCGTCTACGACCTGGGAGGCGGTACCTTCGACGTGACCATCCTGGAGACCGGCGACGGAGTCGTCGAGGTCCTGGCCACCGGCGGAGACGCCTTCTTGGGCGGTGACGACTTCGACAACCGGATCATCGACTACATCGTCGAAGAGTTCAAGAAAGAGAACGGCATCGACCTCAAGGCCGACATGATGGCGCTTCAGCGCCTCAAAGAAGCGGCGGAGAACGCCAAGAAGGAGCTCTCCACCGCCACGGAGACCGAGATCAACCTCCCCTTCATCACCGCCGACGCCTCTGGGCCCAAGCACCTGGTGATGAAGATCACGCGGGCGAAGTTCGAGTCGCTGATCGAGGACCTGGTCGATAAGACCATCACCAAGATCGACGAAGTCCTCAAGGAGTCCGGCCTGAGCAAAGCCGAGATCAAAGAGGTGGTCATGGTCGGAGGATCGACCCGGGTGCCCCTGGTCCAGGAGAAGGTCAAAGCCTTCTTCGGCAAGGAGCTCAACAAGTCGGTCAACCCCGACGAGGTGGTCGCCATCGGTGCGGCGATCCAGGGCGGCGTCCTGACCGGAGACGTCAAAGACGTACTGCTCTTGGACGTCACTCCCCTGAGCCTCGGGATCGAGACTTTGGGCGGCGTGACCACCAAGATCATCGAGAAGGGCACCACCATCCCGGTGAAGAAGTCCCAGATCTTTTCCACCGCCGAAGACAACCAGCCCGCGGTCACCATCCACGTCGTGCAGGGTGAGCGGGAGTTCGCCAAGGACAACAAGTCCCTCGGAATGTTCGAGCTCACCGGCATTCCGCCCGCGCCCCGCGGCGTGCCCCAGATCGAGGTGACCTTCGACATCGACGCCAACGGAATCCTCACCGTCAGCGCCGTGGACAAAGCCACCGGCAAGTCCCAGGAGATCAAGATCACCGGTTCCTCGGGACTGAGCGAAGAGGAGATCCAGCGGATGGTCCAGGATGCCGAGGCCCACAAGGCCGAGGACGAGGCCCGCAAAGCGCTGGTGGAGCTGAAAAACAAGGCCGACGCCCTGGTCCATCAGACCAAGAAGGTCCTGAGCGAGCTGGGCGAAAAAGTCGAAGCTTCTCTCAAGGCGGCCGCCGAGAAGACTGTCGCCGAACTGGAGGAGCTGCTCAAGAACGAGAGCGCGACCAAAGAGCAGATCGAGAGCAAGGTCAACGAGCTCAACGCCCACAACGAAAAACTGGCCCAGCAGGCGGCCCAGGCCCAGCAGGCCGGTGGCGCCGAGGGAGGAAGCCAGTCCAAACCTGCCGATGACGACGTCATCGACGCCGAAGTGGAGTAACCCTCCCCGCGGAGTCCAGTGTACCCATTCCCATTCAATCAACCTCCTTGTTTTCAGGGCGGCGACGCGAAAGGCGTCGTCGCCCTTTTTTTGTTTTGAAGGTCGAGAGTTGAGTGTTGAGGGCTGAGCGTTGAGAGTGCGGGATTATTGGCTATAGGGGGCAATTGCTGGAATATACTGTGTTCTCCACTCTCCGCTCTATGCTCTTGGCTTTAAGCGTTCCGCTTTCAGGCTTTCCTCAAACACCGAATTGTGACCGGTATCTGAGCTACCCTCTGGTGGGGGCGGTCCGCTTCCGGGATCTGGTAAATGTCCGTAACGATCCTTTTTTGAGGTGGAGGCTTCAGCCCCGAAGATCCCCGGGCACGAGCTATCCCGCTCCAAGCTCTCTGCTTTCCGCTTTCCGCCGTTTTTCAGCTTCTCAATCTCCCAGCAGCTCCCGGTGTTCCACCATGATGCACATGTTCTGTACCACGTCGATTCCGTGTTCCTTGGCCTTTTCGGCCGCTGCGTTGTTGACGATTCCCTTTTGGGTCCAGAGGAGTTTTACGTCGCCCCGCTCGATGCAGGCGTCGGCGATGGGGCCGACCGCTTCGGGTTTGCGAAAGACCACGACGACCTCCACCGGCTCCTCGATCTCCTTGAGGCTCCGGTAGTATTTGTGCCCCAGGAACTCCTCCCCCTTGGGGTAGATGGGAAAGACGTTGTAGCCGTGCTCGATCATGTACTTCGTGACTATGTGACTGTCTTTCTCCGGATTGGGGCTGGCGCCGACGATGGCGATATTTCTGTATTCGCTCAGATACTTTTTGACCTCTTCTTCATTGCTGTTGACCCGGGGAAACTCACACTCCATTGACCTTCCTTTACTTTGGTATAATCCACGGAATAAATTCGCTCTATTCTACAGAGGATTGTGTAATGTTGGACTTAAAACGGATCGGCCGGGCCCGCAAACGCCTCAGTGAGGTCGCCTACAAAACTCCATTCGCCTATGCGCCCCTTCTGAGCGAGATGACGGGGTTGGAGATCTACCTCAAAAAAGAGAACCTCCAGCGCACCGGTTCTTTCAAACTTCGGGGAGCCTTCAACAAGATCGCCGTCCTCGTCGAAGAGGGGCGTCGCAACGGCGTCGTGGCCGCCAGCGCCGGCAATCACGCCCAGGGGGTCGCCTTTGCCGCCCGGCACTTCGGGATCGACGGCACCATCGTGATGCCCGAATCGACCCCTCTGACCAAGGTGATGGGGGTCCAGGAGCTGGGGGCGGAGGTGATCCTCAAGGGGGCCAACTACGACGAAGCGTACGCTTACGCCGTCTCCTATGCCGAGGAGCGGGGAAAGGATTTCGTCCACCCGTTCGCCGACGAGGAGGTGATGGCGGGGCAGGGGACCCTGATGTTGGAGATGCTCGAAGAACAGCCCGACCTGGATGCGGTGGTGCTCCCCGTAGGAGGCGGCGGGCTCATCAGCGGCTGCGCCGTGGCGGCCAAGGCTCTCTCTCCCGAGATGGAGGTGATCGGCATCGCCGCCGAGGGGGCACCGGCGATGAAGCAATCTTTCGATGCCGGGAAACCCATCGATACCACCGGCGTACGAACCATCGCCGACGGAATCGCAGTGAGGGACACCTCTCCGGTGACGCTGGAGTACATCCTGAAGTACGTGGATCGGATGGATCTGGTCTGCGAGGATGAGATCGCCAGTGCCATTCTCTATCTCCTGGAGCGGCAGAAGCTGACGGTGGAGGGAGCCGGAGCCGTCGGGGTCGCCGCGGCGATGCACGGGCATCTGGACCATTTGGACAAGGGAAGTCGGGTCGGCATCGTCCTGAGCGGGGGGAATATCGATGTCACCATGCTCTCCCTCATCATCGAAAAAGGTCTGGTCAAATCCTACCGCAAGATGAAACTGGTGGTGACGCTTATCGACAAGCCCGGTGCCCTGGAGCGTTTTGCGGGGCTGATGCGGGAAGTCCAGGCCAACATCGTCCAGATCGGCTACGACCGCACCTCCACCGACCTGGAGTTCGGAGACGCCCACGTCAGCGTGGCTCTGGAGACCAAAGGGGCCG
>CAZGGT010000238.1:0-2063 GCA_964525335.1 uncultured Nitratifractor sp.
CGAAACGAAACGGGGAGTCGCTCTGACGAAGCGGGGAAACGGAGCGTTCGAACTAAGACTCTACGATACCGATCCCGAGGATCCCGCCACCGTCGTACTCCGCCTTGCCAACGGAGCCTGGTGCGACGGAGTATGGCACGAGGCCTCCAGCCGTGCGCTGAAGATCGATATCCGGCCTCTGGATGGGGCCGAAGCGCTGGAGGTATTCGAAAAACTTCGTCCGGTTACCTATGCCTACAAGGCCCATCCGGAGGATCAAAAGGTGGGATTTATCGCCGAAGAGGTGCCGGAACTGGTGGCCGATCCCAACCGGAAATCCCTGAGTGCCATGGACATGGTGGCATTGCTGACGAAGGTGGTGCAGATGCAACGCAAAGCAATGGCGGAGAAGGATCGGGAGATCCTCCTGATGAAACGCCGGATCGATGCGTTGGAGGCCCTGGGAAGTCGGGTACGCAATCTGGAGTCCAAACTCTCTAGACTCCGGTGAGCCGGAGATTGATTCTCCGGGATGATCATTGAAAAAACTTTCCGAGAATCCATAGTAGCAGGGACGCGATCACCGAAATCAGCAGCATCGATCCCAGAGGCGCGAAGAAGACGAAATGTTCCCCTTCGTAGCGGATATCGCCGGGGAGATGGCCGAACCAGGAGAGAAGGCCGAAACGGAAAGCGAGTCCCGCGAGGATCAGGCCCGTTCCCAGAGTGATCAGCAGGTTACCGAGTGTCATGGCATCCTCCTTTCTCTCATGGTTGATGATGGATTCCCTGGAATTTTACACGATTTTTCCAACATAATTCCGATATAATCGGTTCAAAAGGGTTGAGAGGATAGTCATGGTCTACAAACTCTTCGGATTTCTCTTTCTGCTCTATGCCCTGGGCTGGAGCGTCTGGGTGAGCTGGTAATGTCCAACGTCAAGCGGATCGGCCGGGAGATCCACCGGCGGACCGGGGCGATGCTTCTCTATGTGGCGCTGGCTCCGCTCTTCGTCTCCGTCATGGTTTCCCTCTTTGCAGGGAATTACCGCCTTTTTCTCCTCAAATTGGGAGGCTTTGTCCTTTGGAGTCTGGCGGCGGCACTGGTGAGCCGCGGAATCCGGGCGGAACTCGATTACGAGGAGGCGGCCATCGCCAAAGCCCCTTCGATTCCCTACAAAACGGTCGGCGCCGTGCTTCTGGGCCTCGGGGTTTTCTACCTGGGCTGGCTGCTGGGCGGCGCTTCGCTGCTTCATGCGCTCTTCGTGGCGCTGCTGGCCGGGGCGGGGACGCTCCTCTACTACGGTATGGACCCCCGGGAGGACAAGCTCCCCGAAAGCGGGGACGTGAACCCGGAGCTCCTGTTTCAGAGCCTCACCGAAGCACGAGACACCCTGGAGAAGATTCGCCTCCACGCCAAGGAGATCCACGACCTGCGGCTCCATAGGGAGATCGAGCACGCCATCGACAAGGCGGAGCATATCCTCGACACTATCGCCGAGGATCCCAAGGATCTGCGGGTGGCCCGGAAGTTCCTGGTGGTTTATGTCGACGGGGTGGCCCGGGTTACGGAGCGTTATTTGGCCCTGGAAGAGTCGGAGATCGACGAGGAGACCAAAGAGCGGCTCTATACGCTGTTGCAGGAGGTGCAGGAGCGCTTCGACAAAGAGCTGGAGCGGCTCAAAGCCAACGACCGCTTCGACCTGGACGTCCAGATCGACGCTTTGCGGCAGCAGATCAAAGATTAGTTTTGATTTGTGAGTTGTGAGTGTTGAGTGAAATCAATGAGAAAGGAGAAAATGTAATGGAAAAAACGAGTGAAGAGCTGAAAGCGGCGGAGAACGCCGGGATGGAGGAGGTGACCCTCCCCGCGGCGGTCAAGGAGAAGGTCGAAGCGGCCATCGAAGAGAAGAGCGAGCGGCCGCCGGAGGTTCTGCCCGAGGAGGAGCGGCGGCTCCGGGAGGCGATGGAGGAGATCGACTTCAAAGACCGTTCTTCGGTGATCACCTTCGGTTCCAAGGCCCAGGAGAAGCTCGACGAGATCTCCAACCGGATGATCGACGGGGTCAAAAACAAGGATACCG